>VSPM01000019.1 GCA_009775365.1 Muribaculaceae bacterium | reverse complement strand
GAAGTAGCTCAGTTGGTAGAGCATTAGCCTTCCAAGCTAAGGGTCGCGAGTTCGAACCTCGTCTTCCGCTCCAGATTGCCCATGTAGCTCAGGGGTAGAGCACTTCCTTGGTAAGGAAGAGGTCGCGGGTTCAAATCCCGCCATTGGCTCTATGGGAATCTCTCCTTTCGCAGAGGAAAATAAAACAACTAAATAATACTAGCAAAACTTATGGCTAAAGAAAAATTCGAAAGAACCAAACCGCATGTAAACATCGGTACAATCGGCCACGTAGACCATGGCAAGACCACGCTTACTGCAGCCATCACTAAGGTGCTTGCTGAAAAAGGTCTTTCCGAGCTTCGTTCATTCGATTCAATTGATAACGCTCCCGAGGAGAAAGAGCGTGGTATTACTATCAATACCGCACACGTTGAGTATCAGACTGCAAATCGTCACTATGCTCATGTTGACTGTCCGGGACACGCCGACTATGTGAAGAACATGGTTACAGGTGCTGCTCAGATGGACGGTGCAATCATCGTGGTTGCTGCAACTGATGGTCCGATGCCTCAGACTCGCGAGCACATCCTTCTCGCCCGTCAGGTGAACGTTCCGCGTCTTGTTGTCTTCATGAACAAGTGTGACATGGTAGACGACGAAGAGATGCTCGAGCTCGTTGAGATGGATATGCGCGACCTCCTTTCACAATATGATTACGATGGAGACGAGACTCCTATCATTCGCGGTTCTGCTCTTGGTGCTCTTAACGGCGAGCCCCAGTGGGAAGAAAAAGTGATGGAACTCATGGATGCAGTAGACAACTGGATTCCACTTCCTCCCCGTGATGTTGATAAACCCTTCCTTATGCCTGTTGAGGACGTATTCTCAATCACAGGTCGTGGTACAGTGGCAACCGGTCGTATCGAGGCTGGCCGCGTGAAGGTAGGTGATGAGGTTCAGATTCTTGGCCTTGGTGCTGACAAGAAGTCAGTTGTAACAGGTGTTGAGATGTTCCGCAAGATTCTTGACGAAGGCGAGGCTGGTGACAACGTAGGTCTGCTTCTCCGTGGTATCGACAAGGATGAAATCAAGCGTGGTATGGTTATCTGCCACCCGGGACAGGTTAAGCCTCATGATCACTTCAAGGCTCAGGTTTATATCTTGAAGAAAGAAGAAGGTGGCCGTCACACTCCGTTCCACAACAAGTATCGTCCTCAGTTCTACATCCGTACTCTTGACGTAACCGGCGAGATTACACTTCCTGAGGGAATTGAAATGGTAATGCCTGGCGACAATGTAGAGATCGAGGTTAAGCTCATCACTCCGGTTGCATGTGATCAGGGTCTTCGTTTCGCAATCCGCGAAGGTGGCCGCACAGTAGGTTCAGGTCAGATCACTTCAGTTATCGACGACTAATAACAGGGCAGACGATTGTTTGCACACTGAGAAAGAATAATCTTGGGGCCTTCGGCTTTATGAAGGCCCCATATTTACGGGAATAGCTCAGTCGGTAGAGCACTGGTCTCCAAAACCAGGTGTCGGGAGTTCGAGCCTCTCTTCCCGTGCCAATCAGACGCAATATGAAATTAATCAACGATATAAAGGAATCTTATAGCGAATTGGTCTATAAGGTTTCTTGGCCGACTCAGAAACAACTTATCAGCAGCTCAGTGCTGGTGTTGATTGCTTCCATCATCATCGCTGTGTTTATTTGGGTTGTGGATAAGATTTTCAATCTTCTGATGGAGCTTATTTACAGTATCAGTTTCTAAACTTAAACATTGTAGCTCAATGGCTGACGAAAAGAAAGAATGGTATGTTTTGCGTGCCATTTCGGGAAAGGAAGCAAAAGTCAAGGAAGTTCTGGATGCACAAATCAAGAACACAAATCTCGGACGTTATGTTTCCCAGGTATTGATACCTACAGAGAAAGTTTACACCACGCGCAATGGCAAGAAAGTGTTGAAGGAGCGTAACCTTTACTCCGGATATGTGTTCGTTGAAGCATATCTTACTGGAGAGGTTATATATGAACTCCGAAACACCACGAATGTCATTGATTTTTTGCGTGGTCGCAGCAAGTCAAGTCTCCCCGAGCCTCTAAGAGAGAGCGAGGTGATGAGGATGCTTGGTGCGGCTGATGACCTGAGGGCTCCGCAGGATGACGAGTCATTGGAATATCTGGTGGGTGAGTCAGTGAAAGTAAATTTCGGGCCATTTTCCGGTTTCAGTGGAGTCATCAGGGAGGTTAACGCCGACAAGAAGAAGATTAAGGTCGAGGTCAAGATATTTGGCCGCCCGACCGACTTAGAGTTGGAAAATTCGCAAGTGGAGCGCATCTGACGAAATATGTTACGATTTCGGAGGAAAGTAAACCTTGCATCAAACAATTTAAACATTAACAACAATGGCTAAAGAAATTGCTGGACAGATCAAATTGCAGATAAAGGGTGGTGCGGCGAATCCGTCGCCTCCAGTAGGACCCGCATTGGGTTCGAAGGGCATCAATATCATGGAATTTTGCAAGCAATTCAACGCCCGTACCCAAGATAAGGCAGGAAAGGTATTACCGGTTGTAATCACTTATTACACTGATAAGTCTTTCGACTTTATCGTGAAGACACCGCCGGTAGCGGTTCAGCTCAAGGAGATTGCAAAGCTCAAGAGCGGTTCTGCACAGCCTAACCGTAAGAAGGTAGCGGAGATTTCATGGGATCAGGTGAAGACTATTGCAGAAGACAAGATGCCTGATTTGAACTGTTTTACTTTAGACTCGGCAATGCGCATGGTTGCCGGCACAGCGAGAAGCATGGGTATCACCGTTAAAGGGGCATTCCCTGAAAACATCTAAAAATCTTCAAAAATGGGAAAACTGACAAAAAATCAAAAGTTGGCTTTGTCGAAGATTGAACCCGGGAAGGCTTATACTCTCGCCGAAGCAGCGGAGAAGGTTAAAGAGGTAAACTATGCCAAATTTGACGCTTCTTTCGATATAGACGTCCGTCTTGGCGTCGATCCCCGTAAGGCTGACCAAATGGTACGTGGCGTGGTTTCACTCCCCCACGGAACAGGCAAGCAGGTTCGCGTGCTCGTGCTTTGCACACCCGACGCAGAAGCTGCCGCAAAGGAAGCCGGTGCCGACTATGTAGGTCTTGACGAATATCTTGCAAAGATCAAAGGTGGATGGACTGACGTTGATGTGATCATCACTCAGCCGTCTGTGATGGGCAAACTCGGTCCTTTGGGCCGTATCCTCGGTCCCCGCGGTCTTATGCCTAACCCCAAGAGCGGCACAGTTACAATGGACGTGGCTAAGGCTGTGAAAGAGGTTAAGCAGGGTAAGATTGACTTCAAGGTAGACAAGACAGGTATTGTACACGCTTCAATCGGCAAGGTAAGTTTCACCCCCGAGCAGATGCGCGACAACGCAAAAGAATTTATCAACACTCTTGTTAAATTAAAACCTGCGACTGCCAAGGGCACATATATCAAGAGCATTTATCTTTCGAGCACAATGAGTCCCGGCGTAAAAGTGGAACCCAAGTCTGTGGTTGAATAAACTAAAAAGAAGACGAAATGAAAAAGGAAGATAAATCACTCATCATTGAAAAGATAGGAAATACGCTTGCTGAATACAGCTGCGTATATCTTACACAGACTTCCGGTCTCGATGCAGAAAAGACAAGCGCACTCCGTCGCGCATGTTTTAAGGAGGACATCAAGATGCTTTGCGTCAAGAACACCCTTCTTAAGAAAGCCTTGGAAGCAAGCGAGAACGACTACAGTGGGCTTTATGACCTTCTCCATGGCGAAACAACACTTCTTCTCAGCAACGTGGGCAACGCTCCTGCAAAGCTCATCAAGAAGTTCCGTCAGAAAAACGATACATTGCCCCTTCTTAAAGGCGCTTATGTAGAGGAGACAGTCTATGTTGGCGAAGAGCAGTTAGACACTCTTAGCAACATCAAGAGCAAAAACGAACTTATTGCCGATGTCATCGGTCTTCTCCAGAGTCCTGCCAAGAACGTTGTCAGCGCACTTCAGAGCGGAGCCACCAAGCTTCATGGCATATTGGAGACCTTGTCTAACAAAGAAAACTAATCAAGTAAAAAATAATAAAAAGAAATACAACAATGGCAGATTTGAAAGCATTTGCAGAACAACTTGTTAACCTTTCCGTAAAGGAAGTGAACGAACTTGCTCAGATCCTCAAAGAGGAGTATGGCATCGAACCCGCCGCTGCTGCAGTGGCAGTTGCAGCTGGTCCCGCCGCAGCTGGTGCACCCGCTGAGGAGGAGAAGACTAACTTCGACGTAATTCTCAAGGCAGCCGGCGCAAGCAAGTTGGCAGTTGTTAAGCTCGTTAAGGAGCTCACCGGTCTCGGTCTTAAGGAGGCTAAAGCCCTCGTTGACGGCGCTCCCGGTGTTGTTAAGGAAGGTCTTCCCAAAGCTGAGGCTGAGGGCCTGAAGAAGCAGCTCGAAGAGGCTGGTGCTGAAGTAGAGCTCAAATAAGAGAATCCTTATCCTACCAATAGGTTAAGAACGCTCGAGAAGTGGCGTTCTTAACCTTTTTTTGGCATATTTAAACTTTGTAATCCAAGATTGGTTCAATTTGTGACGATATAATAGTCGCAGACCATCTTATGAACCGAATATAAGTGCCATCCCACTTCTCAACGAGAAAATTTTACACAAACACAAACCCCAATGTCAGTAAATTTAACCGAAAAACCGCGTGTAAACTTTGCATCGATTAAGAATCCGCTCCCGTTTCCTGACTTCCTTGAGGTGCAGCTGAAGTCGTTCAAAGACTTCCTTCAGCTTGACGTTCCGCCGGAAGACAGAAAGAATCAGGGTCTATATAAGGTGTTCGCGGAGAATTTCCCAATTGCCGACACCCGCAACAATTTCGTATTGGAGTTTCTCGATTATTATATCGACCCGCCTCGCTATTCTATCGATGAGTGTCTTGAAAGAGGGCTCACGTACAGTGTGCCTCTGAAGGCTAAGTTGAAGTTGTATTGCACGGATCCCGACCATGAGGACTTCGACACCACAATTCAGGACGTATATCTCGGCCCGATTCCATACATGACCGAACAGGGCACGTTCGTGATCAATGGCGCCGAGCGTGTTGTCGTATCGCAGCTTCACCGCTCTCCCGGTGTGTTTTTCGGGCAAAGCACCCATGCCAACGGCACGAAACTCTATTCAGCCCGCATTATCCCTTTCAGAGGAAGTTGGATTGAGTTTGCAACTGACATCAACAATGTGATGTATGCTTACATCGACCGTAAGAAGAAGCTCCCTGTCACAACTCTTCTCCGTGCGATCGGTCTTGAAAGCGATAAAGACATCATACAGATATTTGACCTTGCCGAAGAGATCAAGGTGACGAAATCTAATCTCAAGGCTGTGATCGGTCGCAAGCTGGCCGGACGTATCGTGAAGAGCTGGCTTGAGGATTATGCCGATTCCGCCACAGGCGAGGTGGTTTCTATCGAGCGCAACGACGTGGTTGTAGACCGTGGAACCGAGCTTACAGAAGACAACATCGACGCTATCATAGAAAGCGGCGCAAAGACTGTGCTTCTCGAAAAGGAGAATGTGAGCGCCGTTGACTACAGCATTATTTTCAATACTCTCCAAAAAGACTCATCGAATTCTGAAAAGGAGGCCATCCAGTATATCTACAGGCAGCTTCGCAACGCGGAGCCACCGGACGATGCGTCTGCGCGCGAGGTTATCCAGAACCTTTTCTTCTCTGAGAAAAGATATGACCTCGGCGAGGTGGGCCGTTTCAGAATCAACAAGAAACTCGGGCTTGACACCCCCGACAATGTAAAGGTGCTCACGCGCGAAGATATTATCGCCATTATCAAGTATCTTATAGAGCTTATAAACTCTAAGAGCGATGTGGATGATATCGACCACTTGAGCAACCGTCGCGTGCGCACTGTAGGCGAGCAGCTCTACAACCAGTTCGGCGTGGGCCTTGCCCGTATGTCGCGCACCATCCGCGAGCGCATGAATGTGCGTGACAATGAGGTTTTCAAACCTATAGACCTTATCAACGCGAAGACCATATCTTCGGTGATAAATACTTTCTTCGGCACAAATGCGCTGTCGCAGTTCATGGACCAGACCAACCCGTTGGCCGAAATCACTCACAAGCGCCGTATGTCGGCGTTAGGCCCCGGCGGTCTTTCGCGTGAGCGCGCGGGCTTCGAGGTGCGAGACGTGCACTACACCCACTATGGGCGCCTTTGTCCTATCGAGACCCCTGAAGGCCCGAACATCGGTCTGATTTCATCTCTCTGCGTGTATGCCAAGATCAATAATCTCGGTTTCATCGAGACTCCGTATCGTGTTGTAGAGAACGGAAAGGTTGACATCAACAATGATGAAGTGGTTTACATGACCGCCGAGATCGAGGAGGGTAAAATGATTGCCCAGGGCAATGCGCCTCTGAATGATGACGGCACATTTATCAACAATCGTGTAAAGGCGCGTCTTGAGGCAGACTTCCCGATTGTGGCTCCAGAGCAGGTAGACCTCATGGATGTGGCTCCTATTCAGATTGCCTCGATTGCGGCTTCGCTCATTCCATTCCTTGAGCATGACGACGCCAACCGTGCGCTCATGGGTTCTAACATGATGCGCCAGGCTGTTCCTTTGCTTCGCAGTGAGGCTCCCATCGTGGGCACCGGCATTGAGGGTCAGCTTATCCGCGACTCAAGAACACAGATCATGGCAGAGGGCGCCGGTGTGATTGAATATGTCGATGCCACAGTTATCCGCATCAAGTATGACCGCACCGACGATGAAGAGTTCGTAGAATTCGAGCCCGCAACCAGAGAATATAAGATTCCGAAATTCCGTCGCACCAACCAGGGCACAACCATCGACCTTCGTCCTATATGCGAGGTTGGCCAGAGAGTGGAGCGCGGCGATATACTCACAGAGGGCTACTCTACAGAGAAAGGGGAGCTTGCTCTCGGACGCAACCTTAAAGTGGCTTTCATGCCCTGGAAAGGGTATAACTATGAGGACGCCATTGTGCTCAACGAGCGCATGGTGCGCGAGGATATCCTTACTTCCGTGCATGTAGACGAATACACTCTTGAGGTGCGTGAGACCAAGCGCGGAATGGAGGAGCTCACAAGCGACATACCGAATGTGAGCGAGGATGCAACCAAAGACCTCGACGAGAGAGGAATTATCCGCGTCGGAGCACACGTGGTTCCCGGCGACATCATGATCGGCAAGATCACTCCTAAAGGTGAAAGCGATCCCACTCCTGAGGAGAAACTGCTGCGCGCCATATTCGGCGACAAGGCCGGAGATGTGAAGGATGCTTCGCTCAAGGCTTCTCCGTCGCTCAAAGGCGTGGTGATTGGCACCAACCTTTTCTCTCGCGCCATAAAGAAAAAGAGCAATATGAAGAGCGCGAATGCCAAGCTTCCCATCCTCGACGAGGAGTATGAAGACAAGCAGTCGTCGCTCAAAGAGATTCTCATCGGCAAGTTGGAGACACTCCTTAAAGGGAAAGTGTCGGCAGGAGTGAAAGACTTTATCGGTGTTGACATCATTCCTAAGGGAGCGCGTTTCGACGACCAGACTTTCGGCAATATCGATTATGAGACTGTAAACCTTGGCAACTGGACAGACGACGAGAGAATCAACAAGATGATAATGGCTCTCATCACTAACTATCTGCGCAAGTCGAAAGAGATTGACAGCGAGCTTCGCCGCAAGAAGTTCGACATCACAATCGGCGACGAGCTTCCTTCAGGAATCATGCAGATGGCAAAAGTGTATATTGCCAAGAAGCGTAAGATTGGTGTCGGCGACAAGATGGCAGGCCGCCACGGCAACAAGGGTATCGTGTCGAGAGTGGTTCGCCAGGAGGATATGCCTTTCCTTGAAGACGGAACCCCTGTGGATATCGTTCTGAACCCTCTGGGTGTGCCTTCGCGTATGAACCTCGGACAGATATTCGAGACTGTTCTCGGCTGGGCCGGACGTGAGCTCGGCGAGAAATTTGCCACACCGATTTTCGATGGCGCGAGCCTCGACGACCTGAATGAATGGACAGACAAAGCCGGAGTGCCGCGCTATGGCAAGACCTATCTTTTCGACGGCGGCACAGGCGACCGTTTTGACCAGCCGGCTACAGTGGGTGTGATCTACATGCTTAAGCTCGGCCACATGGTTGAAGACAAGATGCATGCCCGTTCAATCGGTCCTTACTCACTCATCACTCAGCAGCCATTGGGCGGTAAGGCTCAGTTTGGTGGCCAGCGTTTCGGTGAGATGGAGGTCTGGGCGCTCGAAGCATTCGGCGCCGCCCACATCCTTCAGGAGATTCTCACCATCAAGAGTGACGACGTTATTGGCCGAAGCAAAGCCTATGAGGCTATTGTGAAGGGCGATCCGATGCCCGATGCAGGAATCCCGGAATCACTCAACGTGCTTCTCCACGAGTTGCGCGGACTCGGATTGAGCATCACCCTCGAATAATTACAGCAATTTAGAAGGAGAAAAAACAACATATGGCTTTAAAGAGAGATAATAAGAAAAAGAGCAGTTTCACCAAAATCACTATTGGCCTGGCCTCGCCCGAGGAAATCAAGGCCAAGAGCAGCGGTGAAGTGCTGAAGCCTGAGACCATCAACTACCGCACCTACAAGCCGGAGCGCGACGGCCTTTTCTGCGAGAAGATTTTCGGCCCGGTGAAAGACTATGAATGCCATTGCGGAAAATATAAGCGCATCCGCTACAAGGGCATTGTCTGCAATCATTGCGGCGTGGAGGTCACTGAGAAGAAGGTGCGTCGCGAGAGGATGGGCCATATCGAATTGGTGGTGCCCGTGGCACACATCTGGTATTTCCGTTCTCTTCCAAATAAAATCGGTTATCTTCTTGGCCTCCCCTCGAAGAAACTCGATGCTGTGATTTATTACGAGCGTTATGTGGTGATAAATCCAGGCGACAGCGGCAAAGAGAAACTCGACCTCCTCACTGAAGAGGAATATCTTGAGATAGTAGAGAATCTTCCGGAAGAGAACAGACTTCTTCCGGATGATGACCCCAATAAATTTGTGGCAAAAATGGGTGCCGAGGCCATCTATGACCTTCTCAGAGACATAGACCTCGTTCGCCTTGCAGCAGAATTGCGCCACAAGGCGAATATCGACGGCTCTCAGCAGAGAAAGACCGAGGCTCTCAAGCGCCTTCAGGTGGTCAATTCTTTCCTTGCGTCGGCCGAACGCAACAAGCCGGAATGGATGGTGCTTAAGGCAGTGCCGGTGATTCCGCCGGAACTTCGCCCTCTCGTGCCGCTCGATGGCGGACGTTTCGCCACTTCCGACCTTAACGACCTCTATCGTCGCGTAATCATCCGCAACAACCGTCTGAAACGTCTCATCGAGATTCAGGCCCCCGAGGTGATTCTTCGCAATGAGAAGCGTCTGCTTCAGGAGGCCGTAGACTCTCTGCTCGACAACAGCCGAAAGGCGTCGGCAGTGAAGAGCGACGTCAACCGCCCGCTGAAGTCTCTTTCCGACAGCCTTAAAGGTAAGCAGGGCCGTTTCCGTCAGAACCTTCTCGGTAAGCGTGTGGACTATTCCGCACGTTCGGTTATCGTGGTAGGCCCAGAGCTCAAGATGCACGAATGTGGCATTCCAAAGCTCATGGCTGCCGAGCTCTACAAGCCTTTCGTGATCCGAAAGCTCATTGAGCGCGGAATCGTGAAGACCGTGAAGAGCGCTAAAAAGATTGTCGACCGCAAGGAGCCTGTGGTGTGGGACATCCTTGAGCATGTGATGAAAGGTCATCCGGTGCTCCTTAACCGTGCCCCGACGCTTCACCGACTCGGCATCCAGGCTTTCCAGCCCAAGATGATCGAGGGAAAGGCAATCCAGCTTCACCCGCTTGCATGTACGGCATTCAACGCCGACTTCGACGGCGACCAGATGGCTGTGCACCTTCCGCTTGGCAACGAGGCTATACTCGAGGCGCAGATGCTTATGCTTGGAGCGCATAACATTCTTAACCCTGCCAACGGCGCGCCTATCACCGTGCCTTCGCAGGACATGGTTCTCGGTCTTTACTACATCACAAAGCTTCGCCCCGGAGCTAAAGGTGAAGGCTCGAAGTTCTATGGCCCCGAGGAGGCGGAAATTGCCTACAACGAGGGGAAAGTCACTCTTCACGCTCCCGTTAGTGTGCTGGTTGACGACGTAGATGAAAACGGCAACCCCGTGAAGGTTCTTAAGGAGAACACTTCGGTGGGACGTGTGCTGTTCAACCAGTATGTGCCTAAAGAGATTGGCTATGTAAATGAGATTATTTCCAAGAAATCTCTTCGCAATATCATCACCAAGGTGATCAAGACCTGCGGTGTGACCCGTTCCGCCCAGTTCCTTGACGACATCAAGAACCTTGGCTATCGCATGGCATTCCGCGGCGGACTGTCGTTCAACCTTGGCGATGTCATTATTCCGCAGGAGAAGGAGGAATACGTTTCCGAGGGCCATGCACAGGTTGACGAGGTGCTCATGAACTACCAGATGGGTCTTATCGACGACAAGACCCGCTACAATCAGGTGATTGATATCTGGACTCATGTCAACGCCAAGCTCGCCAACACCCTGATGAAGCAGATGGAGGAAGACCAGCAGGGCTTCAACTCTGTCTACATGATGCTTGATTCAGGCGCCCGTGGTTCAAAGGACCAGATTCGTCAGCTTTCAGGCATGCGTGGTCTTATGGCCAAGCCGCAGAAAGCCGGTGCAGAGGGTGGTCAGATTATCGAGAACCCGATTCTTGCAAACTTCAAGGAGGGTCTGTCGGTGTTGGAATACTTCATCTCTACCCACGGTGCCCGCAAGGGTCTTGCCGACACCGCGTTGAAGACCGCCGACGCCGGTTATCTCACCCGTCGTCTTGTAGACGTGGCTCATGATGTGATCATCAATGAAGAGGACTGCGGAACTCTCCGTGGCCTCGAATGCAGGGAAATAAAGAACAACGACGAGGTTGTTGCCTCTCTTAGCGAGCGTATCCTCGGCCGCGTGTCTGTTCACGACATCGTTGACCCCTTCAATCCGGAAGACGTGATTGTGCGCGCCGGCGAAGAGATCACAGAGGCTATCGCCGACCGCATCGAGAAGTCGCCTATAGAGACAGTCGAGATTCGTTCGGTGCTCACCTGCGAGTCGAAGAAGGGTGTCTGCGCCAAGTGCTATGGCCGTAACCTCTCTAACCACCGCATGGTTCAGAAGGGCGAGGCTGTGGGCGTGATCGCTGCTCAGTCAATCGGCGAGCCGGGTACTCAGCTTACACTCCGTACATTCCACGTCGGTGGTGTGGCAAGCAACGTTGCCGCTGTGAAAGACGTTACATCCCGCTATGACGGCCGTCTTGAAATCGACGAGCTCCGCACTGTCAAGAATAAGGACAATGTGGATGTGGTTGTAGGCCGTATGGCTGAAATGCGCATCGTGGAGCCGAAATCAGGCATGGTGCTCACAACAGCCAACATACCTTACGGATCTAAGCTCTATTTCAAGGATGGCGACGAAGTTAAGGTCGGCGACATGATTTGTGAATGGGACCCCTTCAATGCCGTAATCGTGGCCGAGGTCGGCGGTAAGGTTCGTTTCGAGAATATGGAGGAGGGTGTCACTTATCGTGTGGAAAGCGACGAGAGCACAAACCTCCGCGACATAATCATCATAGAGTCGAAAGACCGTACAAAAGTTCCGGCAGCCGAGTTCTATGACAATGACGGAAACCTTGTCCGCACATATTCACTCCCTGTGGGAGCTCACTTGCTCATCAACGAGGGCGACGTGCTCACCCCCGGCGAGGTGTTTGTGAAGATTCCGCGTGCTGCAGGAAGCGCAGGTGACATTACCGGTGGTCTTCCCCGTGTCACCGAGCTGTTTGAGGCTCGCAACCCGAGCAACCCTGCCGTTGTGAGTGAAATCGATGGTGAGGTTAAATTCGGCAAGATCAAGCGAGGCAACCGCGAGATTTCTGTCACCACCAAGCTTGGTGAGGAGAAGAAGTATCTCGTGCCGCTGTCTAAGCAGATACTTGTGCAGGAGAATGACTTCGTTCGTGCAGGAACGCCGCTTTCTGACGGACACATCACTCCGGCCGACATCCTTAACATCAAGGGCCCCACAGCCGTTCAGGATTATATCGTGAATGAGGTGCAGGATGTCTACCGTATGCAGGGTGTGAAGATTAACGACAAGCACTTCGAGGTGATTGTGCGCCAGATGATGCGCAAGGTCAACATCCTTGATCCGGGCGACACCCGCTTCCTTGAGCAGCAGGTTGTAGACAAGCTTGAATTCATGGAGGAGAACGACAATATCTGGGGCAAGAAGGTGATTACCGATGCAGGCGACTCCACCACATATCTTGCCGGACAGATTATCACCGTGCGCAAATTGCGCGACGAGAATTCGGCTCTCAAACGCAAGGACCTCCGCATCATGCAGGTGCGCGATGCAGTTCCGGCCACATCGGAGCAGATTCTTCAAGGCATCACCCGCGCAGCTCTTCAGACTTCGAGCTTCATGTCGGCCGCTTCGTTCCAGGAGACAACTAAAGTGCTCAACGAGGCAGCTATCAACGGCAAGACCGACACTCTTGAGGGCATGAAGGAGAACGTGATCTGCGGACACCTTATCCCTGCCGGCACCGGTCTGCGTGAATACGACCGTCTTGTAGTTGCAAACAAGGACGAGTATGCCGCACTCCAGCTCACAGACAACCCCGAGGAAATCGTAATAAACTAACGAAATCTGAATAGACAATAACAACGGGCGCAGCCAATCAAAGGCTGCGCCCGTTGCCGATTAAATCCGTTTTAATTCTGATTATGTAAAAAAATTTTCACATAAATTTTGGATTGATAAAAATTATCTCTAAATTTGTGTCAGATTGCGGAGGTGTTTTTTGCACATCGTGCATCTGATTCCTTTGCAATGACCATATACATTTTATAAGAAAGCGTGTTTTGCTTTTATCATCACAGAGAAAATCGCCAATTTGCTCGAACTACAGATGAAAGCAGTCAACATCGCTCGTCCCTGTTGTATACTTACTTTCCCGGATGGGAGGTCGATATACAGCAAGGCGTGGGAGTTGCTGTATGTGTGGTTCAAGGTGTTTGGCGATACCTCTCTGGATTATACAGCGAGATAACGTCCTACGCCTTCTTTTTTAGGGATATGTGTCAACGACCGGTCAATTCTGCCACTAATCTCATCGAGTTATTTCTATAAGCCAAATTCAGGATGTAAGGCGGCATAACCTTTTCAGATATACATCATGAAAAAGTTAGTACAAATGGCGATTATAGGATGCCTGTTAAGTCCGGCACTGTCGCTGAATGCAGCCCGTGAGTTTAAACCGGGCGAAGTGTTGCCCGGTTCACCCGGCAATGGAATAGTAAAGTCCCGTGCCTTCGAAGCTAATGAACTTGCCTCCGGTCAGATGATTGACTTTAGCTCTAAGAGGAGCAATAAACTCTCCAAAGAAGATGAAAAAACCTGTGAGGTGAAGTGTGTGTTCAAATATGACGCGGAGCGTTATCAGCCTTATTATGTTTCTATGTATAATGCAGAAGTTGACGCCGAGGAATATTATGACAGGGAGAATGATTATGTATGCCTTTATGTGGCTCCCGGAACATATGATATCAGAACTACCTATGTGCGTGCTTCGGAAACTTCGATATTCCGTGAAGAGGGAAAAGCTTATCTGATCCTTGAGGATATTGAGGTGGATGGCGACATGGAGGTTGAATTGGATGCCTCTCTCATAACTGAGACAATATCATTTGAGACATATAATCCGGATGGCGAAAAAACCGCTTTGCGTTATCTGCGTTACCTCAATGAGAACTATGACTGGGAGATAATAACTGAGTATAATGTATTTGATTTCTATTGCGATAACTATATAATTCACAAAGATTACGGCACTTTTAGTAATCATGTTAATGCCGGAGGTGTTGAAATAGAGCCGGGGCCATGTGGAGAATGGAAATCAGAGTGGGCCAGTAATATCTACATTAACCAGGTGAGCGACAAGTATCAGATAGCCCAGTTGAGAATGCTCTATAATGAGGAGGAATGCTGGGTGGTGCCAATGTTTGCGGATGGTTCAAAAACACAGCTTGTCACCAATAAGGGTGACAAGTATTCCGACCTTTATGATGTGAAGTTTGCCAAGAGTCCACTTGGTGAGGAATGTGAAGAAGTATCTGATAAACCTTATCGCATGGATTGGGGAATGAGAACCATGTTGAATTGGACTGTCTCATGGGGAGTCCTAAGTGGTTTATCTTCATTCCATCATTTCCGTTTCTGTCCCACGGCATCTTCAAAGCTTCATCCTGAATATATATATAATATGGACTTCGGTGGAGAGGATACAGCCGAGATTGCTGATATTTTTAGAGATTATGATGAGGAGGGAAATCTGATTTATGAGGAAATCAGATATGCGACCACAGGCATATCAACTCCCACATTTATTTTGGGTGTGGATTCGTCTGAGGTTTATCCTGGAATTGACAATCATTTTTTGAACTTGATTAATGAAGGAATGGATTATGATAATTCTTTACAGAGCGGTGTGAGTTATAAAGTTACTCCGCAGAATATGCCTGTGTTCGGTTCTACTCCGCAGTTTATGCGTTTCTATTATCAGACCTACAACTCGATATTGTATGAATATCCTTACCCAATGTTAACTTATAATTCATTAGGTTATTATGGAGATTCACGCAGCAATGGAGGTGATGAATTGAAGGTTTCGGTCAACGGAAATGTTGTGGCTGATTCTCCGGAAGGTCTGTATGAATGGCAGAATGAATGTATGGAATCTCAAATGGAGACCGGCAAACTGGTGTTTGACTATGCGAATACGAATATCAAGATTGATGGACTTGCCGGGCGCAACACTGCGAAAGTGTGCATTGACAATGCTGTGGAGAATTTTACCATGCCGTTGATTCAGTCTGTTCAGTTCCGCGACAGCAATGATTGTGTAACAGAGAAATTTGCTTATGCATCTACAGGGCGACTTATAATCACAGGTGGAGATTTCCGCGAAATTAAGGGAGACCCCAATCTTGTCAATGGCTTTGGAGAGCAGCCTATGTGGTATGACATCGAGCATTGTGACATTATTGTGGAATATGCGCCTTATGGCAGCAATGATTTCATGGCAATTGAAATGGGAAACGAGGGAGAGGGCGTGATTTCTTTCGGCTACCCATATGTAGGAACTCTTGATTCCGTAGGCCGTTGTTCGGAGACGGGCTGGTTCGACCTCCGGATTGTTATGACTGACGCCGCAGGGAATACTCAGGAGCAGATTATCTCTCCTGCATTCCGTGTTGACAGCCTCGCCGGAATTCAGGCTATAAGCGTCAACGGCTCTAACCTCCGGGTGTTGAACAGCCGTGTGGTGTCGGACGATGATATGCCGGTAGAGGTGTTCACGCTTTCAGGCCAGAGAGTGGAAAACGTGCAACTTCCTGCCGGACTGTATGTGGCAAGAAGTGGCAAGAGCGTTGCCAAACTCATGGTGAAATAACCAATTGGTGATTCTATAAAAGAGAGCAGGGGCAGTTTCGTCTGTCCCTGCTCTGCTATATTGAATCGAATGGTCAGTCTTTGAGGTAGTAGACGATTGTGGAGACTACGCGGATACGCTTGATGTAGGGAGTGTATTGGTCGCGGTCTTCAATCGAGAATTGGCCCTGTGATGCGGTCTTGATTTTGCCGAGCTTGCTTTCGGAGTCTTCTGCAAACTTGTTGGCAGCCTCGCGTGCGTTTTTTGTGGCGTCGGCAATCATGGCCGGTTTCACTGAATTAAGCTCAGTGTATTCATATGTGGTCTGATACTGATAGTCGCCGGCTACGATGGCTATTCCTTGTTTGAGAAGCTGGGTCTGCTGCTCAATGAGTTTTCTGACAAGCTCAACCTGCGATGAGGTTACAACAAGCACGTTTGTGACGTTGTAGCGATATGGCAGCGGATTAGAGTTATAGCGGTCGGCCTGCATGTCTACCACCTGGGGAGCGTTGATGGAGATTTCATTGTCTTTTATGCCGTTAGCTTTGAGAAACTGCATAATCGCCGCGTTGGTCTTTTCGATATTGTTATAAATGGAGGGAAGGTCGTTTCCCACTTCTTTGCTCACAATAGGCCAGGTTACTTTATTTGCGCTTACTTCTTTTTCGGAGAGGCCGCGCACAGTGACCACGCGTTGATTGTCGGAGATGCTGTTTAGTCCTTTTTTTACTTGAACCCCCAGCAGGAGGAGGCCAATAGCAATGAGCACGCCACAAGTTGTGGCTGAGAAATTAAAATTAACTTTTTGAGGCATGATAATTGAAAAAGTTTGAATTATTATTAAAGATACAAGATGAGAATAAAGCCTGATCTTCATGCAGACATTAGGTCTCATGTCTTAATAACACCGAAAAACGAAGAATGATACAATTATTTCGAGATTTTTTTAGTAATTTCGCGAATTAAAGAATTCCAACCGCGATAATGCCGGCTATTTTGTTGGAAATACCTGCGGTTGAGCCACACAATTTGGTCAAGACATGATAGAGAGAATCAATAAGATTAAAGAGGAGGTTGCGGCAGCAACCGCTTCCACCGCCGAGGCCGTGGAGGAACTCCGCATAAAATATTTGAGTAAAAAGGGAGCCGTGTCGGCGCTGATGGCTGATTTCCGCACAGTTCCGGCAGAGAGCAAGAGAGAAGTGGGGCAGAAGCTCAACGAACTCAAGAATTTTGTGACCGAAAGAATCAATACGCTCAAGGAGCAGTTGTCGGCCGGGGCCGACAACGATGCATCGTTGATTGACCTTACACGCAGCGCCACTCCTTATCCTGTGGGAGCGCGTCATCCGCTTTCGATTGTGAAAAACGATATTATCCGCATTTTTGCCGGGATGGGATTCACAATTGCAGAGGGCCCGGAAATTGAAGATGACTGGCATGTGTTCTCTTCACTCAACTTCCCGCCTGACCATCCTGCAAGAGACATGCAGGACACATTCTTCATTTCTCGCAATCCGGTGGATGTGCTACTTCGCACCCACACCTCGTCGGTTCAGACCCGCGTAATGGAGAAGACTCAGCCGCCGATTCGCATTGTGTGCCCGGGCAGGGTTTATCGCAACGAGGCTATCTCTGCGCGTGCGCATTGCTTCTTCCATCAGGTTGAAGGGTTGTATATTGACAAAAACGTGTCGTTTGCCGACCTTAAACAGGTGCTTCTCAATTTTGCGAAAGAGATGTTCGGGCCTGAGACAAAGATTCGCCTGCGTCCCTCTTACTTCCCCTTTACAGAGCCTTCTGCCGAGATGGACATAAGCTGCGACCTTTGCGGAGGCAAAGGGTGTGCCTTCTGTAAAGGCACAGGATGGGTTGAGATTCTCGGATGCGGAATGGTAGACCCGAATGTGCTCCGCTCTTGCGGCATTGACCCTGATGTATATTCCGGCTATGCGTTCGGCATGGGCATAGAGCGAATCACAAATCTCAAATACCGGGTGAAGGATTTGCGCATGTTCAGTGAGAACGATGTGAGATTCCTTTCGGAATTTGAGTCTGCACGTTGAAATCGCGCAAAGTCGAATTAATATCATTGCGGCGTGACAATAAAAGAAAGATACGATGGAATAGTAAGTTGGTTTTCGGAGAACATGCCTTCTCCGGAAATCGAACTTCATTATGACTCACCCTTTCATCTGCTTCTTGCCGTTATTCTTTCGGCTCAATGCACCGACAAGAGGGTGAATATGGTCACCACGCCTCTTTTTGATGCTTATCCCGACCCGCAGTCGCTTGCCATGGCCACGGAAGAAGAGGTGTTCCCTTATATAAAAAGCGTGACTTTCCCTAACAACAAGACCCGCCATCTCATACGCGCGGCCAAGGTGCTGACAGAAGATTTTGGAGGGGAGATGCCGTCAGACATCGACAATCTTATGAAGCTCCCCGGGGTGGGGCGCAAGACTGCCAACGTCATGCTCGCCGTGGTTTGGGACAAGGCGGCGATGGCTGTCGACACCCATGTGTTCCGGGTCAGCAACCGCATAGGGCTCACAAGAAATTCCAAGACTCCGCTCGCCACAGAGAAGACGCTCATGAAGCATCTTCCGGAAGGGGTGGTGTCGAAAGCGCATCATTGGCTCATTCTTCATGGCCGCTATGTGTGCAAAGCCAGAAAGCCGGAATGCGAGAACTGCGGCATTGCAAAGTGGTGTCGCACGCATGCCGAATCCCTCCGCAACTCGCATCCGCAATAAGCCCTGCCAAATTATCTGAAGCCTCATGATCATTTTTTACAAAAAATAATCGTTTCAAAATTTGGTTTATAATATAAACTGTTTTAACTTTGCAATCGAAATTAGGAGAGAGCGACAGAGCAAGAGCTTGCTCTTTCTTTTTCAAAATATGGTTTATGATATAAACCGATTTATAGATATTAGACAACTTTGATTATGGAAGAAAGAAAAATTACAGAAGCCGAGAGTATCGAAATTATAACTTCGATGATTTCACGCACAAAAGAGCGTCTCGTGAAAGGTTGTGGGAACATCCTCCTCATGTGGGGATACTTAACCATTGCAGTAACGGCACTTATATGGGTGCTCCTTGTGACTACCAGTAATCCTGCCGTAAACTGGCTGTGGTTTCTCATCTGGCTAATAGGCGGCATCTCCACGCCAATTATGGCTAAGAGAAAGCGCATGGAAACAGGAGCAATGAGCTATACTGACCGACTGACTTCAAATATGTGGTCTGTTGTTGGGTTTACAGCTATCGCTTCTGCCATTTTATGTCTTGGATTTCTATTTATCGGTGGGAAGGATTCGTGGAGCATGATGTTCGCTTTCGCTCTCATTTTCGTTCCTATGGCAGAAATCATGCAGGGATTAGTAATCAAAGAAAAATCTCTCATTGCAGGTGGCAGTATTGGGCTTTTAATAGGGCTTTTCACTATGTGTTGTATCTCGGCTCATATAGCACTTATGGCGACTTGGTTCATGCCGCTTTTCATTGTCGCATTCGCTGCAATGATGATAGTTCCCGGACACATACTTAATTCAAAGGCAAAACGAGAATCATGAGAGAACTGAATCCATTACTGCATTCTCAGTTGAGATTAGGCGTAATGTCGATTCTCATGAATGTAGAGGAAGCAGATTTCGTCTATCTTAAAGAGAAAACAGAATCGACTGCCGGAAATCTAAGTGTGCAGCTCGACAAACTCTCTGCTGCCGGATATATCTCCGTTAAAAAAGGATTTGTTGGAAAGAAGACACGGACAACAGCCCGGATAACCGACAATGGCCGCAATGCCTTTGTTGAATACGTCGAAGCGCTTAAACAATATATTTCTATGTAATGAAATATATTGTAGATGAAAATATGTACGAAGTTTATGCGAACATCTAACCTCATACTGCTCTTATTCGCGATGTGTTCCTTAAAAGCCATTGCGCAGAACGAGGTGCCTGATTCTATGGATATATCGCGAGAACTTGATGAGATTGTTGTGACTGCGCCTGAGAATCAAATTGCTGGCAATAAAACTTTTTTCTATCCAACAAGAGAACTTAAAAATGCCACAAACAACGGAATCCAACTTCTTGCAGGTCTGCAAATCCCCGACCTGATTATAAATCCCGCCACCGGATCTATTGAAAAACTGGGCGGTGGCGAGTTGTCCATAAGGATCAACGGTCGCCCTGCCTCTCAAATAGATATTACAGCTCTGTCACCCAAGGATATTACAAGAGTAGAATACACATCAAATCCGGGTGTGAGATATGGAGAGGCAAAAGGCGTGATAGACATAACTGTAAAACGACACGAAACAGGCTATGGAGTGTCGCTCAATCTGCTCCAGTCTGTAAACCGTGGGTGGGGGAATTATACCGGAGCGTTGAAATACACATCAGGCAGGAGTGAATGGACTCTTGATTTTCAGTCCAATCCAATGTGGCGAATGTCAGCTTACCGTAATAATTCGGAGCATTATCTTCTGTCAGACGGGACTGAAATACTACGTTTGGAGAATGGTATAAAGACACCGAACAGGATGGCTTCTCATCGGCTGTCATTGCAACACTCCTATGCTATAGGCAGCAAACTTCTGCTGAACACCCAATTACGTATATTCCGCAAGAATGATTACTATGTATCTGAGGGAAATATAACAACCGTGATTGGCGATGAGGTTACAGATGACTTTGAACGGGAAGAATTGCCTATAAAATCAACACAGATTGATTTGGATGTCTATCTGCATTGGAAAGCGAATAAATCCAATAAGCTGTATTTTAATATAATCCCTACTGTAATCAATGGCTCGAATGACCGCAGCTATCAAACATCGGAGGTGGAGTTATATACTGCCATATCCAACCGTGGATACAGGTTGTTTGGTGAAGGCGTTTGGGAATGTCGAATCGGAAACGGCATCCTCACATCCGGCATACGAAGTTTGGGCGAGTGGAATGAGGCTGACTATAATCATTCCGGAAACATCAATGAGAAAAGTGTCATGGGAAACTTATTTGCCGAGTGGAAACAGACCTTGGTTAAGATTCAGTATAGTATCGGAATCGGAGGAACGGCTTATAGTGTAAGAGAACCGCTGAAACACAATTATTACAATGCGAATCCTCGGATATATTTCCGATATGCTCCTGCCTCATGGGGTGGAATATCCTTTATAGGAAATGTAACCACGGTGTCTCCCACAGTGAATCAACTTAACCCGGTTCTTCAACAAGTTGACAATTATCAATGGAGCAAAGGTAATCCAAGTGTTTCTGCCTTTCAGCAATATGATACAAAATTAGAATTTGACGGCAGATTTAAGGATATATCGCTAAAAATTTCGGTTGCCAATACCTACAGCCATAATCCAATAATGGGTGCTAAGACATATATTGACAAGCAGATAGTCAAGTCTTATTACAACTCCGGTTATAATAACGATTTTATTGTGAAGGCTCAGCTAAGACTGCCGATATTCATAAAACAGTTGAATCTATCTTTAGAAGGGGGCTGGCACAAGACAGTCAGCGAAGGTCTTAACTATATCCATAATTATTCGCAATCCTTTATAAACGCGCAGCTTATGTATGTGAATGGACCGTGGTGGGTCATGCTGAAATATAATACTACATACAACGCCCTATGGGGAGAAGACATATACAGCACAAATAACAATATGCTGAATATCGGCGTAGGCTATACATACCGCAATGCAACTTTTATGGCCGGCGCTTTCAATCCCATTGGAAGTATCAGTGTGAAAAGCAGGGATTTGAACGCGATTGCCGGATTTGACAGGGAATATAAAGTATCTTCAACCCGCCAATTATTTTGGGTCGGGGTCACGTTAAACCTTTATAAGGGTAAGAAGCGAAGTGCATCCCAACGCAAGTTAAACAACTCTCAAACATATGAATCAATAAACAATGTAAAGAAATGAAGAAGTTATTATTTATCTTCGCATTGATAGCGATATGCGTCAGTGCGAAAGCCAAGACCCCGGCCTATACAATCAGCTTTAGCGAGTTACCCTATGCCGAGGGAACTCTCTATGTATCTGCAACCTGCGAAGATAAGGAACTGCTCAAAGTAGCAATCGAGGTCGAAGAAGATTCGATTGTAATCCCTGTTGATTTCTCTGAGGCAGTCGGCAAGGATGTGTCAATACGAGCCTTTCTGGATCTCGATGAGGACAGGCTGCTTAAATTCGACAGCTATGGTCGCCCTACGGAGCCATTTCTGCAAACCAGGCTCATTCCTCAAAAAGAGACAGCGGACTATTGTTTTAAGTTAGTTGTTTTACAATAAAACAATCTGTTCTGAAACTTCTCTCCCGCTTGACCGTCTGAGTCTTTATGGTGTCGAGTTGCTTGTCTGTGCCATATATTGGCGGGGTAGGAAATCGGTGTCGGATATGTATTGGAAATGGCGTAGGAAGAAGCGAGGGAACGAGGCGGTGATGTCGTCGATGAAATCCGCCTGCATCTCTTCAAATTCCGCCCAGTCGGGGCATTTCACAAAAAACATTATCTCCACAGGTATCCCGGTGGGTGTGGAGGGGAGCCCTTTCACAATAATCTGGTATGGCATTTCAGGATTGGTCGAGACTGCCAGCTTTGGATGGCTTGTCATTTTATGGCGTAGCCAGCGCCTGAACAGGGAGAGGTTTACGGTGTCTTTCAGGCCGATACCTTCAGTCCATTCTTCATTTTCAAACCTTGCGGACTCTTCAGGCGACAGGTGTCTGACAGAATTGATGTCGACATAAAACAATCTTTTTATCTGCCTCACTCCAAGGTCGAGCATACGCTGCCTGTTGATAAAGCCTTCGCTCACGAGCGCATATGGTGGTATTGTGGCCACACTTTTATCCCAGTTGCGGATTTTTACGGAGGTCAGTGTGATGTCTTCCACACGCCCGTCGGCATTGTATTTGGGCACCGTCACCCAGTCGTTTTCTTTCATGAGCCCGTTTATGCTGAGGCGGATTCCTGCAATCATGCCAAGGATCGAGTCTTTGAAAACGAGAATCAGCACAGCCGCCATCGCTCCGAGCGCCGACACCACATATGCCACGTCGCGGTTGAGGAGTGTGCTTATGGCAAGAAGCCCGGCCACGGCGAACACCGTGGTCTGCATAATGTTGCGGAACACCAGGATTCCGCTTCTCATGATGTCACGCATGCGCAGATACACGCAAAAAGCGCGAATTTCAAGCACAAGCGCCCATGCCACAGAGGCAATGAGGAGCAGCGTACACCCTTTTTCTACATGATGAAGATGCGACGGATAATAGAGCGTGAGGGGAGGGAAGAGATAGTTCGCAACGATTGCCATGATAACAACCGATATCCCCTTTGTTATTGCCGGAGAGAGCAGCACATCGTCATAAGGAGTTTCGCTTTCTGCCACCCTTTTGTCGACCATATGGGCAATCGGCGTAAGAATCACATAATAAAGGAAAAGGCAGAAAAGTATGGCAAGGCACCATGCTTCGCCTGTGGTGGCAAATTCGAGCATGTCGCCTTTTACTCCAAGTTTTGTGAGCATGTCGCTCAGAAAAGAAAAAATCTCGGTCACACGATGAAGGTGTTAAAGTGGCCTGAAAGATGGGTCAAAAGTCTTTCAGGCCACAGTTTTGATTTAATGTTTGGGTTGATAAAGAAAGCGTTTGATGCTTCGCTTGGGAGTTTTCTCAAATTCTTTCTCAACGATTCGGACAGAATTGAGACGGCTGAACGCCTCAAGATTCCGATTCACGGCAGAAATGTTGTCTGCCATTGTTTTCTCTATTGCTTCCTTCGATAATCCTTTGGCGTTTGCGGCATCGAAGTCTGGGAAAACCAGGGCAACGAGCTTCCCGTTGTCGTCGATTACAAGTGATTCGGCCACAAATGGCATTCCATTGATTTTCTGTTCAATTTCCTCCGGATAAATATTTTGTCCGGAAGGCCCCAGAATCATGGTCTTGGAGCGGCCGGATATTGAGATCAATCCGTCGGGGGAAATTGTGCCCATGTCGCCGGTGTTCATCCATCCGTTGTCGGAGGGGAGCACTTCGGCAGTAGCCTCGGGATTTTTATAATACCCCTTCATGACATTGTCGCCCTTCACCCAGATATTGCCCGGAATATTGGCCGGGTCGGGGGAATCTATTTTCACTTCCATTCGGTCGACAATACGGCCTACGGTGTGCGGCCGCGATTCCTTAGGCGGCGCATAGGTGAGCAGCGGCCCGCATTCAGTCATGCCATATCCGACTGTGACGGGGAACCCTATCCGGTATAGGAATTTTTCAACCTCCGCGTTGAGCGGCGCTCCTCCTATTATCACCTCCATGACGTTGCCTCCAAACACCTCGGTCAGCTTGTCGTGGATTTTACCATAGATTATATTATTGACCACCGGCACTTTCAGAAGCACCTTCATCATCGGCTTCTGTAGCTTTGGGAATACATTTGAGCGTATTATCTTTTCAAGCACCAGAGGCACAGTGATAATCAATTTAGGGCGCACATCGGCAAACGCTTTCAGCAGAATCCTTGGCGAAGGCACTTTTGTAAGGAAATAGCAGTGACACCCTTTCACAAAGGGGTGGAGCATCTCTATCATCATTCCGTAAAGATGGCCGAGAGGGAGCATATTCACCATTCCGTCGCCCGGTTTCAGGAAATTGAGATGGTCGATGGAATAGCGGATGTTGCTCCACAGGCTCAGGTAGGGCAGCATCACGCCTTTGGGAGTGCCTGTAGAGCCCGATGTGTAGTTGATTACGGCAAGGTCTTCCGGAGAGTCGCGATAGTATTCCACGTCGGAAGGCGAGAAACTTTCGGGGAATTTCTGCCCGAATATCTCATTGAGTTCGCTGCGAGTCCCGGCCACATCTTTGCTGCGCGAGAACGCGAGCCCTGTTTCAGATATATAGAAAGCAGCCGTGACGGTTTTCAACGATTTCTCGTCGAGCTTGCCGAGTATGGCTTTGTCAGCAAAGAGGAGAGCGGCTTCGCTGTGGTTAACGAGGTTGGTGATGCTCTCCGAGTTAAATTCATGAAGGATGGGCACAGCCACAGCCCCGTATGTAAGGCAGGCTATGAATATAATTGCCCATTCGGCAGAATTTTTTCCGCAGATGGCCACTTTATGTCCGGGCTTCATATTGGCGGCGGCGAAGATGGAGTGAAGTTTCTCTACATTCTCGGCCACTTCCGAAAATTTATAGCTGGCGCCATCCATGTCGGAGAGGGCCAGGCGCTCCCAATTGTTTTTAATGGCTTCTTCAATAATCTTGTTAAGGGATTTATCGCCATAAGGAGGGGAAATGTGTGTTGTCATAGCATAAAAAAGTTTATTGTTTAGCGGCAGCTTCCTTCAGGCGGGCTTCAATCTGGGATATGCTCTCGTCGCGCGACACGATTTTTCCGTCGGGACCCACGAGAATGTGATGAGGAATTCCGGAGAAGCCGTAAATGTCGTAAGGTTTTCGCTGAGTGTTGTAGATCACAGGCCAGGTTATGTTGTGTTTCTTCACAGCGGCTTTGGAATCGTCGGGAGTGTCTCTCACAGCCACGCCCACAATCTCAAGCCCGTTGTCTTTCCAGCGGTCGTAGAGGGCTGTGATTTCAGGAAGCTCCTTGATGCAATAGGGGCACCAGCTTGCCCAGAAATCTACAAGCGTATATGCACCCGGTTTCACGAAGGATGTGAAATTGGTGGGCGTGCCGTCGGCCTTTTCACCTTCAAAGTCAACTATGGGCTGACCCGGGGCGGTGGCTGCGCGCAGGGCAGCGAATTTTCTGTAGTATTTTGCCTTAGGCGACTCTTTCAACTCTTTCGGGGCTGCGGCAAGGATGCTGTCTACGGCGTTGAGGTCGGCATATTTTATCCATTCTATGCCGAAATATGAGCCTATGGGATTGTTTTTATTGTCGTTATAACTTTTTTCAACGAAGCTGAGGTAGGCGTCCATGTCTTCAGCATCGCCAATGGAGTCGAGTGTGTTGAGGAGGTTTGCAAATTTGTCGTTGAGAGCGGTTCCTGCAGCTGTAGATGTGGAGTCGTTGAGAGAGGCGGTGCCCGGCTCAACAATATAGAAAGCCCTTGTGCGTCCGTCGATAGTGACGGCGGTGAACACCGGCTTCGTGTCGGGGGTGATGAATTCGAGTTTGCCGTTTTCTACTTTTCCCGATGCAATTGAGGTGGAGTCGAGGAAATTGATGAGCTCCACTTGCCGGCCTTCAAATTTATCGGAGAGAGCTATATTTAGTTTCGGTTGTTCGGAGCAAGAAGCCCACAGCAGAGCAGTGGCACATGAAAGGAGAGATGCCTTCAGAATATTCATAACAAAATTGTTTTTTCAGATTTGAAACGGGTCATATAATAATATTACAAACAAAAGAGGGGTATTGCTCATCGTAAAGTAAAAAAATCTCTTGTTGTTTGCGAAAGAAAAAGAGATGCGGCACATGCGGAATAAACATGTGCCGCATTCAGATGCGAAGATAACAAAAATTCCTGAGAAATCAGAGAGCGAATGCAATTATTTGTAATAAGCAGGCATTCTTACGCGCCATAATGTGATTTAAAGCTGTGTGCTGAGATCGCTCATGGGTATCTTTCCTTCGATATACACCACATTGACGGAAAAACCGGAATTTTGGGTTATAACCATCAGATTAAGAAGATATTTGCCGTCTTTTGACAATTTTGCGAGCACATCATAGCGATAGTCGCCCTTTTTCTTGGTGGAAAGAGTCTCCATGTCTTTCTCTTTTTTCAAAGAGCGTATCAGTTTCCAGATTTCATCGTTTTTGTTGCTCATTCCGGAGGAGATGGTCTCTATTGAAGTGATGTCGGATGAGAGAACACTGATTCCGTTGCTGTCAATTGCAGTGTTGCCCATAGCCTTGAGCATGTATGGAGAGACGTAGGAGTAGTCTATGCCATATTCGGTAGACAGGCTGTCGAAATATTTAGGAGGGTTTCCCGCGAAGGCGGAAGAGGAAAGGATGCTCATCAATGAGATGATGATGATTTTAAGATAAGATTTCAAATTCATATGTACGGGTTGTGAGTTTATTATTATTGGAATGGATTACATTGAGAGGTTCACGGGTTCAGAAAGTGTTGACAGCGAAGTGTTGACAGCGTTGAATGTTGACGCAATTCCTGAAAACGCTTCCGACAGGATGGCCACGGATTCATACACATTGTCGAAACTCTGGCTGAGTGTGGTCATAGGCTGAAGGAGCAGCCGGTCGGTTTCTATTTTCGCTTCAATCATTGTGGGCATCACTTCCCGCACATCTTCGCTTATTGTCGGCACCATTGCCAAGGCGGAGGCGGATTCCTCTACTTCTGCTTCGTTAATATTGATCACAGCCAGCGCTTGAGTCACAGATTCGGGAATCACGGCGGGTCCTCCGGTTTGCCTGTCGTCAGGACGCTGTCTTTTTCGGGAGCGTCCTGAGTTTTCTTTCGGAGTTGAGGCTTGCGCTATGACAGGGCGAGAGTTTACGACAGGCAGGGGTGCTGATGCTTTTTCATCTACTGATGCGGGCGTGGTTTCGGGAGTGTTTTTAGCCACAAAAATTGTGTCGTGGTGAGGTGTTGCGGCCTCCTTTTCCACCACATGTAATCCCGCTGTGACGGCCAGAACGGCGACAGCTGCGGCTGAAGAGAATTTTAGCCAGGCCGGAATCAGAGGTTTGTGTCTTCTTGACGCTTCCGCGAGATTGGATATATGGTTTTCAAGACGCAGTTCCAGGGCTTCGGGGGCAGAGTCGGCCATGTGGCGAATCATCTCTTCGCCGAGAGATGACATGTCGGCAATAAGCCTCAGGTCGGCTTGAAGAACGGCATCTGTAATGAAAGGGGAGCTGCCTCCATTGCCGGCGAACTCCTTTGCGAAAGAGAGCAGCCTCTGCTCCTCTTCAGGAGAGAGTGTGGCCTCGAAATATTTCTTGGTCAGTTGTTTTAGTTCAGATTCGCTATGTCTCATTTGTTTTTTATCCATAATTATCCATCCTTTTATTTGTTGACGCGCGAGAAAAGTTCCCTGAGTTTCTTTCTTCCTCTTGAGAGAAGCACTCTCACATTGTCATCTGAAAGCCCAGTGGCCTTCTTTATCTCAGAATTAGAGAGGCCGGCGATTCCGCTGAGCATCACCACGCGCCGTTGATTTTCGGGGAGCATATCAATCATGCGTCTCAGTTCCTGAATGTTCTCCCTTTCCTCGGTTTTTTCGCCGGGGTTTCTTCCGGTGTCGGGAATGTCGGGCGGGTCGTCGCCGAACACCGTTATTCGGCGGTGTGGTTTCGATGCCATGGAGAGGGCAATGTTGCGCACAGTGACGGTGGCATATGCGGCCACGTTGCTGATCTCTTCCAGTCGGTTGCGGTTTTCCCAAAGCCTTGTAAATGCGTCCTGCATACAGTCGGCCGCGTCGCTCTCATCCTGAAGGATAGAGAGGGCGTAGGCGTAGAGAGTTTTATGGAGAGGCATTATGCAGCTTTTAAACCGTTTTTCGTCCATTTGTAGGGTGTGTCGGGATGGAATGACAACAGTCGGTTGCCCCCGTCCGTATATTATAGACACGCAAACAAAAGGAATGTTACAACAGATTAAATAAAAAACGTGTTCAGTCAATAAAAAATTACGCGCGAACCCTTTTTGATATAATTTAAGGCAACACAGATAAGATAATCTGCGTTGCCTTTATAGGATTTTGCTGCCGGCTCCGAAAGGTGGCAGGATCTAAGTTAAGTCGCGGTGCAAATAAAGGAAGTCATTGTCATTTATTTTAAAGTGCATCCTTTAGGCGGGGCGATCTTGTCTTTGTGGCAGCGGTCAATAATGTGGCGTATGCGGTCGGGTGTGGAGGGATGAGAAGAAAACATCTGCGATAGTCCGTTAGCCCCGCTTCCTTCAAGTTCTCCAAGTTTTGTGAAGGCCATAGCCATCGACCACGGATTCTTGCCGTGGCTTTTCAAGAAGTCATAGCCATAGTCGTCGGCATTGCTTTCTTGTTTTTGGGAGTATTTTGAGTTTACAAGCGACTCTCCGAGTTTCCCAAGCTGCGACTGTGTGAGAGCAGCGGCGGTAGAGCTTGTTGAGGCCACACCATCAAGAATTGCGGATGCCGACGGATGATTTAGTAAAAATTGTTTTCATAAGAGTAGCTGTTTTCAAGATTATCGCAAGCGTCATCTATCTGCCGGGCCGCAGATAACAAGTTAGCTTGTATTACTAAATAACGTGTAAAATATGATTTGTGTTTTATCTGCCTCCTCCCGTCGCTTCAAATTGAAATATTTCGAAAGTTGCTCAGTTGGGAATTAAAAAGCGGCATGTCCTTCGGATTTAATCAAATCGTCGGGTCATGCCGCTGGAGAAAGATGTGGTGGAACCTAAAAATTATAAGTTTAGTGTCTGGAGTTACGGTCTTTTGTAGTTTTTCTGGCGAGTTTTGCCCACTCTTTAAGGTCTTCTTCTTTCCATTCCATCCCGTTGTCGGAAGCAGATGCTTCAATCATTGAGCAGGTTTCATTCTTGTCGGCTATGTCCCACATCAGCATCGACAAGTTATTGCGGTCGGCATAGTCAATCCATTCGTTCCATGATTCATAATCGATTTTGCCGTCGCCTGTGTGATCCATGGATCCGCATTCAGATATGATGAGAGGCAATCCGGAGTCAAGAGCTTTGTTGGCCTTGTCGCGCAGCCAGTCTTTATGAGTGCCGGCATAGTAGTGAAGCGAATAAAGGAGGTTCGGAAAATTCAGAGGGTCTTTTGCCGCTTCATCCACGTCTTGATCCCATCTGGGAGTGCCCACTATTATTACGGAGTTGGGGGCATTTTTCCTTATCACAGGTATCAGTTGTCCGGCATAGTCCTTTATCTCCTGCCACTTTATTTCGAGCGGTTCATTCCATATTTCATAAAGCACATTCGGAGAATCGCCATATTTTTCTGATATTGCAGAGAAAAACTTTTTAGCGTTGTCAAGGGTGTTTTCGTGAGAATGCCAGTCGCAGATCACATACATGTCGTTGTCTATAGCAGCGTCGATAACGGCAGAGGCAAGATTCACGGCGGTTGCGGAATCGGTTTCATAAGTGCCAACGATGTCGCCGGTGTCATGAGCACCGATAGCGGCGCGAGTGATATTTGCGCCCCAGTTCTCTTTTAATGCTTTCACAGTGCCGGCATTATAGAATCTCGACCAGTTGGAATGCCATCCGAGAGAGGGGCCGGTGAGCACTGCCGTGTCGCCGTCGGCAAATAGGAGGGCAGTTCCGTCAACGTGGAGAGGGGATATGGCTTGTTCTTCCTGTTGGGTTTCATTTGTGGAGGTTTCCGACTTTGCAGAAGATTTGCAGGAAAACATGGCAGATGATAACGCAGCGGCGGAAGCGGCAAAGAAAAGGAGTTTTTTCATCTTGAATAGTATGTTGGGTTATAGTCTGATTTTTATGGCAGAAGCAAAGCATTTGCCGTGTTTCGAAGCCTTGAATATAATCATTGATTCGCAAACGGTGCAAATTTAGACATAAGAGGAGCGATATGCAAGAATTAAGAGCTAAATCTAATTGCTCCATTACGATAAGTCAATGAATAGGTATAAAAGTATTGTGCCTCCATTGCAAAATGAGACACAAGTTTGCGATTCTTGTAAAACTGCTGTAAAGAAATTGTGAGAGATAATAATTATTTGTAATTTTGCAAAGACCTTGGAAGGAGTCGACGAGAATTCTTGCAGCCCTCGAATAGGCAGTAATCAGTCATGAACTGGATTATACTTATTTTTGCCGGCCTGATGGAGGTTGGCTTTACGTTTTGTCTTGGCAAGACCAAGACAGCAACCGGACAAGATCTGGTGTGGTGGTGGATAGGCTTTCTTGCCGCGTTGGCAATGAGCATGTATTTAATGGCGAAGGCAGCCGAAAGGCTTCCGATAGGAACTGTCTATCCGGTTTGGACCGGAATAGGGGCGGTCGGGGCAGTGATTGTAGGCATAGTGTTTTTTCATGAGCCGGCCACATTCTGGAGGATTTTCTTTATCACCACTCTTATATTATCTATAATAGGACTTAAAGTTTTGGGTTGATGCAACGGGCTATGAGACGATTCAAGCAGGAACTTCCTGCGGAATGTTCAGAGAAAATATTGAGAGAAGGAAAATATGCGGTTATGGCCCTATTGCTTTCGACATGACAGGGAAGAGCTATGCGGTGAATTCTTTGTCGGGCATATCGTAAGAGCTTGCATCTTCCGCCAACAATTCTGTGCTAAGCCGCAGGGAACGACAGGTGCTTGCACTTATCGACAAAGGGTTCAGGAGTAGTGAGATATCGGATAGCCTGAAAATAAGCATTCACACAGTAAATAGGCATCGGCAGGAAATATTGACTAAATTGCAGGTTAAAAATTCACACGAAGCGTGCCGGATAGCAAAGACTATGGGCATGATATAAAGAGGCGGCGCAGATAAACCATATGGAAGGATAAGTTGTTATATCATAGAAAATTAAACTTGAAATAATTATATTATGGAAACACAATCACTTTTCGACCTCGCGGGGAAGGTGGCAGTTGTCACCGGAGGCGGCGACGGCATAGGGAAAGGATGTTGCGAGATTCTTGCGGCGGCGGGAGCCTCGGTGGTGGTCAGCGACCTGACATTGAAGAAGGCGCAGGCCACGGCCGATAAAATTGTTAATTCAGGAGGCAAAGCGGCAGCGGTAGCTTGCAATGTCTTGAATAGCGACGACCTTGCAGGCTTGGTTGATTTTGCCGTGAAAACCTATGGCACAGTAAATATTCTGGTGAATAATGCCGGCATGGGTGGAGGCGGAAGAGAAAATCCTTTTAAAATAGACAGGGAATATGTGGAGCGCATCTATGCAATCAATGTTTTCGCGCCGTGGGAGCTGTGTAAACTTGTGGCTCCGTATATGAAAGAATCGGGATATGGTAGCATTATCAACATCACGTCGATGGGCAGTGTGAACAATGACCCCAATATGGCAATCTATGGGTCGTCGAAAGCGGCTCTCAACCATATGGCCTCTAATCTTGCACATGACTATGGCCCTATGGGTATCCGTATAAATAATGTCGGCCCCGGAGCAACGCGCACGCACGCGCTTTCAACCGTGCTCACCCCTGAAATAGAGGCGAAAATGCTTGCCCACACGCCGATTCGTCGTCTTGGGGAGGTTTCCGACATAGCCGGGGCGGTTCTCTATTTTGCATCGCCGGTTTCATTATGGGTGAGCGGACAGACGCTTATGGTGAACGGAGGAGGCGTGCAGACTCTCGATTAGCGATATGAATCATCCTATAACAACAGCGGCCGGGCTTATGAAGTCGGGCCGCTGTTGTTTTACGTTCAAAAGTTTGAGGTTGCAATGCTCAAGTTAGAGGAGGTTCTCTCGTTCTGTGATTTCAGCATCAGTCATTGTGTAGCCTCCGAGGCTTCCCTCTTTTGCCTGTATGCAGATATATGTCATTGGTTCGGAAGAGGTGCATTTGAGATTGCGGTCGCAATTTGTTGCAACCCTCACGACTGATCCTTCTGCAACGTCAAACACTGTTTCGTTTACTTGAAATCTTCCTGCACCGGAAAGAATGATGTAGTTTTCCTCATTCTCCTTATGGCTATGAAAGAACGGCACAGACGCTCCCGAGGGAAGAGTGCCGAATGATATTTCACATGAAGTGGCGCCTGAGGCATCCTTTACAAATTGTTTGCCTTCAAAGGTATGCAGTTTTCCAACTGATGCGTGGGTAAACTTGTTGCCTGAATTAATGACTTTTATGTTGCTCATATATTAAGAATTGAAATTGGTTAGTCAGTTTCATTTGGATTCATCAAAAGCGCGGCCCGGGTATGGAAACCATCATATGATGGTGATTATTTGCATTTTCGCCGGTCTTGCATTAACTTTGCAAATGAAAGCCGCTTTCTTAATGATAGCGCAAAGTTAAAATGTATTTTTCAAATACACAAGGCGTTACCATGACGAAAGATGCTTACCTGAAAGTAACTTTTTTTGAATATGAGCCGATTGCCACTAAAAGAAAATCTAAAAAAATTCACAGGGATAGAATCATGCCCGGTGAGAAACATTATTGCCCGTTTTTCGGGTAAATGGTCAATGCTTATTTTGTGTGTGCTTGCAGAGAATGGGGCCACTCGATTCAACGAGATAGGAAAGGCGCTTCCCGATATTTCTCCGAAGGTTCTTGCGGAGACTTTAAGGAATCTGGAGTCAGATGGATTGATTTCGCGCACACTCTATGCAGAGATTCCACCGCGAGTGGAATATGCCCTTACAGATTTAGGCAATTCTTTAATGCCGGTTATAAGAAGTCTTATCAGTTGGGCAATAGACAATTATGATGCTATAGCCGGCAGGAAATAGCCAATTCCTCCGGTATCATGCTGTCATCCCAATGATTCTTGAAATTTCCTAAACGTTCGGCAAAAAAATTAATAATCAAGTTTAATAAAGATTACCTCAAACATATCTTTAAGATTCAGGTTAACTATCAGAAAGGTAAGTTTTTTAGTTTTTGTTCACTTATTGGCGACATGAGTTTTGTCGTTGAAATATAGCCATGATTTGTAAATATAAATTGCTAACTTTGTGGCATGATTTTGCATTCAGTTTATTTTAGTCCGTCGGGTACTACAAAAAGAGTGGCGGAACTTGTGACCGGCAACATCGCAGGCCGTAGTGTGAATTATGACATCACGCAGTTGGTGGACATCAGCCCCGCCATTGGCGCTGACGATGTAGTTATGTTTGTTATGCCGGTCTATGCAGGGCGAGTGCCTGCACTTGCAGCCGAGCGTCTTGCCTCAGTTAAAGGGAATGGGCAGAAGGCAATAGCAGTGGTGGTTTATGGCAATCGTGACTATGACGACGCTTTGGCTGAACTTTGCGACATAATCGTGAAGAATGGTTTTGAAGTGGCGGCCGCAGGGGCTTTTATTGCGCAGCATTGCATATTTCCCAAGGTAGCCGCCAATCGGCCGGACAAGGATGATGAAATTAAGATTGCCGAGTTTTCTCGTCTTGCGAAACAGGCAATCGATGCCGGAGGCTCTCTTGATGTGTGCAGCGTGAAGGGGAATCGGCCGTACAAAAAGCCGGGCAGCATACCGTTGCATCCAAGTGTCGATAAGAACAAGTGCGACAAGTGTGGCATTTGCTCCGAGCAATGCCCCTCACAGGCAATCAGCCCTGAAAATCCGCAGGCAACGGACGACTCGAAGTGCATATCCTGCTGCCGGTGTATAAACGTGTGCCCGCAGGGCGCCCGCCGTTTTGGTGGAGTGTTATATAAAATAGCAGGCTATAAGTTTGTGAAAGACAATTCTGCGAGACGTGAGCCTGAATGGTTTTTCTGAAACTTGATGCGTGATTTGAAATGCGTGGTGCAGGCTTTGCATATTCATTTTTAGGTATGAGGAAGTTAGTCTACATATTGTTTGTGTCAATGCTTTTACTTTCGGGATGTTTCGGGAAAGGCGGCATTGACAATCAACTTAATGCTGTTGACGGTCTTTTGGGCAATTATCCCGACTCTGCTATGAGTGTTCTTGTCGGCATGGACACCGCGAGTATGTCAGACTTTCAGAAAGATCGCAGAGTTTTGCTGTATGCCTATCTGAGCATGATCTATGGCAATCCTGTTAATCTGGATGAAGAGAACGTGCGGAGCGGAGATTCAGTGTTCAATGGCACATTCACTGGCGATGAGGTGAAATGGCTTGTTATAAAATCAGACGACGCAAAGCATAGAGGTGATTTTGTGGCGAGGATTGAATATTTGAAAGACGCTGAGTTTCTGGCTATTCAACTTGACACTAAATTCGATCTTGCCATAATATATCAGTATCTTGCCAATGTGTATTCACAGGGCTTCAATGGCACTGTAAGCAAATATTATGCAGATAAATCGGTAGCTCTTTTCAGAGAGCTGGGCTGTCCTAAGCAGCTCCGGGAATCGCGAATGTCCGTAGCAGGGGCGCTTGCCGCCAAGAGGGATTACAAGTCGATGCTTGATTCTCTGGAGGTCATGAAAGATGAGGTCATGGCTAATGCTCCCGACCATTACAGACGCTATTTTCTCGATCAGCTTGCGAGAGGCTATGACGAAGACGGGGAGACGGCAAAAGCTATAGGAATCTTTCATGAACTTTACGACGGGGAAGATGTCTCGGCCAATACGCTTGCCCACTGGGCTCGGGCTTATTGGAGAGTAGGCGAGCTTGACAGTGCTTATCTTTTTATACAGCGGGCGAATAGTCTGGCTCACAACGCTACTGACGAATATCTCTGCCGCAACGTGGAGTATGGCATTCTTGAGAAGATGGGGCGACGTTCGGAACTGGCTATGGTTGACAGCCTTCGGGAGCAGGCGTCTGAAAGAATAATGGAGGAGCGCAAGCTCGAGGAGAGTAGCCTCGCCCTCAATGTGAAATATGATGCGGCTGCGAGGAAAGCCTGGCTTGAGGCTGCCGAGTCTCGCACGCGAACCTATGTTGCAATATTCGTTGCAATGTTGCTGGCCATTGTGGCTGCGGGTGTTTATCTTTACCTTCGGAAACGGAACCAGCTGCTCGTGCTTGCGCATGAAAACGATGTGTTGAGAATCCGCACGCTACAGAATAATCTTTTTGAGAGCGACAGCCGGCAGAAAGATGTGGCTTCTAAAATATCAGAACTTTTTAATACACGGTTCAAACTGATCGACGCCCTTGCTGCATCATATTTTGAATGCAGGGATACCGGTCAGGAGCAGAAGAGAATCTATTCGGATGTGAAGAATTCAATCAGCGATTTCAGTTCAGATTCCTCCACACAGGAACTTGAGGATATTGCCAATGCCTACAATGACAATCTTATGTCGAGATTCCGAGAGGACTTTCCTTCGTTAAGCAAAGCCCAATACAGGCTTGCGCTTTACATATTCTGTGGTTTCTCTTTGCCTTCGATAAGCATATTCACGGGGTCAGACCTTAGAAACATCTATGTCTACAAGTCGCGTCTGAAGGGTGTTATAAACAAGAGCGACTGTGCCCGCAAGGAGGATTATCTGGCTTATTTCAGATAATCCCCGGCTTGCCGGCTTGTTTTTTCTCAGGAGGCTGGAGCTATTGTTTTTTCAGATAAATCATGTCGCGCAGAGTCACGCCTTCTTCTATTATCGGGCATGGATAGTTGTCGGTGAAAAAGTTTGCTATGCAGTGGGAATAATTGTAGCCACATGACTTGTAAAAGCGAAGTGTTGACGGTGTTTCGCCTGTGCCGAGAATGATTGTCTTGCCACGGTTGACACTCTCGACATGTTCAAGCATGCGGCGACCCAATCCTTTACGCCGGAAATCGGGATGAACTGCGAGATTTTTAATTTCCGTGGTTTTGTCGGTCTCGTTTACAGAGGCACACACCGCCACAGGTCGCTCACCTATCAGGCCGGCGTAGAGATCGCATCGGTCGATATAGCGGTCAATCATAGTTTCTGACTCATCTCCAATCAGAAGCAGCGGCAAATAGCGTTTTTTTTCGTCAGAGATTCTAACAATCTTAAAGTTATCTGTCATGGCATGGATATTTTAAACGGTGCGACGAGCCTCCATCTTGTGTTCCCCGACGTTTGAAAAGCTATTGCAGGGGAATCCATAGGCAAAAGCATCAATTTCGGAGAGAGCGTTGATGTCGAGGTTTCTTACATCACCGCAAATTACAGATTCAGGGGCTGACGGGCAAATATTCTGTGTGTAGGTGCTGCATGAATCTTTGTCGTAATCTGACGACCATGCGTGTTCAACGGAAAATGCTTCATCTCCACTCTTCGAATGAATTGCGCCAAATGCAAGACCTCCGGGCCCGCAAAATAGTTCTCCTAATTTGAATGTCGGCATTTCAGTGTTGCTATGTTATCAATATGGTAAATGAAGCCCCCATGAGTTTGGCCGGAGATTTTGATGTCGGCGCAAACGCATAGTTGATTACAAAATTACGTTTTTTCGATACTCACTCAAATTCTATATCTCCGAAATAGCGTGAAAGAATCATTTTCTCGCTAACAGAACGGATGTGAATAAGAGAATCAGTCGCCACTCCTTCGCCTGCCACAGAGTCATATCTGTTGATGGCTCCGCGTGGCGGCTGAGTGGAGAAGATGCTTCGCCCAAGGCCTCGATAGGCAGGAGATTCTGCGCGAACTGCATATCCGGGCGATTGCATGACGTCAAGCAAGGAAGGATAGATGTCAATCTGGCCAATAGGAGAGTCGTGATTCAGTGTGACTCCGCTGTTGAGTATGAGCAGCGAGGTGAAATCGGATCTCAATTCTTCAGGAAGATAGACATCGAATGCGTTGTGGTCGCCTACTATTGCAATAACTGTGTCGTCATATAGTCCGGAGCATTTCAGATAGTCTATAAGCCTTTTAAGATTATTGTCGAAGCATCTCACTGCGCGTAGATAGTTAATGGCTCGTGTGTCAATGTCTGGAGTGTATGCAATATCTTCGAGGGGAGTAAGGTCTACACTCGGTTCATTATATGGAGAGTGCATCGATAGGGTGGTTATCTCAAGGAAGAACGGGCGTGGCAGATTTGGGATTATAGAAATTACGTTGTCGGTCAGGCGTGTGTCTGAATTGTGGAAAACACCTTTGTCGCCATGTGCAAGATTGCTGTAGAGTTTGTCATAGCCATAACTGCGGCTGGTGTAGTCATGGCTATAGAAATCCTCTTCCTCGCAAATGGCTTCGGCGCTGAATCTGCCCGGCAGTGATTTTGCCAGCGACGGGTAGCGGCCACGAAATATTTTGGGTGTCCATGAGCTTTTTGTTACAGGATATAGACCGGTGTTGAGGATGAACTGGCCGTCGGCTGAAATCCCTTCGGCCACCTGCGAAAGCACTTTGTCGCAGAACACTGAGCCTGAGTCGGAAGCGAGTGATGTAAGGAATGGAGCGGCATCGACTTTGGAAGCGTAGGGTGAGAATATTGTGTTGTTGAGCGATTCTACAATTATCAGCAGCAGATTCTTATTTGAGTTGCCGGCAAATGCTTCGGCATATTGTGGGGAAATAGGGGGGTGGGTGGTAGTGAGGATTTTTTCTGCCTCGGCAAGTTCTGCTTCAGAAAGTTTAGTATTGTCTGGAATCAGTTCTAATAGATAATGTGCAGCAACGAAGAATGCGCTGCCGCTTCGCCAGAGATTCTCCTTATACAAAGGAGTGCGGGTGAGCATGGATATATGGTTGAAACTGTCGAGCCATGTTACACTCTCGCCGTTGCCGGAGCGAGAGATGTGGAACCTTCTTACGGAAAGTGTAAAAAGGAAAGAGGGGATGATAATCATTGCCGCCGCAGAACTCCATCGAAGCCATCCGGGAAAACTGGCAGAGAGAATGCAGCGCCTCCATGATGCATATGGGAAAACCAGCAGCAACATAGGGAGAGGAATGAAAATGTCTGTCCACCGGAGCGCGGCTGTGCCGCTTTTGACCACCAGCGAACTGAATATGGTGGAAATGCTTATCTGCGACAGCCAGTAGAAATGTCCGGAAATTCGGAAGAAGATTGTGTCGGTGAGGAGTATTAGCGTCAGCAATGGCAAGGCAATCCATAGCGAGCGTCTCCATTTAGGAGGCAGTATCAAGTAGGGGGCGGTTAGCGCAGCAGATGATAGAAAAGCGTTCTGCAGATCAATTCTAAGCGAAGGGCTCCAGATGTTGCAGCATGCGGATGTGGCGATAGTCTCGGCAAAGATTACGATAAAGAGGAGAAAGGTGAAGATATAGTTTTTAGTTCTATCCGGTTTCATTCGTCATGATAGGAAATTAAGTCAGACGTGAGTATAGACACATCCATATATCTGGCAAAGGTAATGAATTGGCTTTACACATCCAAATATGCTCATATTTGGATGTGTAAATAATGTGTAAAAGTATTAAAGAGGGGTAGTTGCCCATATTTTGTTAATGCAATATCGGCAACTGCCCCTTATAGATGAATAATATTTCAAGCTTGCGTTGCTTGACTGTCAAAGATTTTTTTTGTCGCCTTAAAACTTTTTTTTGAATTGATTGTTATTGTTTATGATAATGGAAATAGAAATATTGTATTTCCGCAATAAAACTTATAAGATGCACCCATGATAACTTAGTAGTCATGGGTGTATTTTTCTAAATTTAAACTATGATATTACAATTCGGATTAATCTTATTGTTTCTTGCGATTGGCGAGTTTATTGTGTGGCTCACGGGCATCCCGGTTCCGTCAAGCATAATAGGCATGTTGCTTTTGGCGGCATCGCTCAAATCCGGCATCGTAAAGCCGCGTCAGGTTGAGAAACTTTCAAATTTTCTTGTGCACAACCTTGGTTTTTTCTTTGTGCCGGCAGGTGTTGGACTAATGAATTGCCTTGGACTTATTTCAGAACAATGGATTCCAATTCTTGGTGCGGCGGTTGGAAGCACAATTGTAATAATCTCTGTCACCGGATGGTCTCATAGAATAGTGCGAAAGACATTCTCACACAAACATATTTTTAAACAAGGAACTGAAGAAATAGAGCAGTAATGGAATTTTTAAGTAATAAGTTTTTTTTGATTGCGGCAACTTTTCTGTTTTATCTTGGCGCACAATTTTTACAGAGGCGCACGGGCATAAAACTGCTTAATCCGATTTTGCTGGCAATTGCAGCAATGATATGTTTTCTGATGCTGTTTGACATTGACTATAAAACATATCAGGCCGGAGGGGAATACATTGATTTTTGGTTAAAACCGGCAGTTGTGGCTTTAGGGCTTCCGCTATATAAACAATTGTCTACAATCCGAAAGCAGCTGTTGCCGCTGCTGATTTCCGAATTAGCCGGTTGTGTTGCCGGGATTGTTTCTGTAGTTGTGATTGCAAAACTGTTGGGTGCATCGCATGAGGTGATAATGTCATTGGCCCCGAAAGCTGTCACCACGCCAATTGCTATGGAGATTTCATCGGCGGTAGGAGGCATTCCGTCGCTCACAGCCGCTGTAGTTGTCTGCACTGGTATTTTTGGAGGAATGGCGGGATTTAAGATTATAAAAATAAGCCGGATAAAAAGTCCGATAGCCCAGGGATTGTCCATAGGAACTGCGGCTCATGCTGTAGGCACGTCGGCTGCCATGGAACGAAGCGAACGCTATGGCGCATTCTCATCGCTTGGACTCACACTTAACGGTTTGTTCACAGCAATGCTTTCACCCTTTATCCTGCATTTAATAGGCGTATATTAAGTTAACCTGCGCCTATTAAGGCGTAGGTTAAACTTAAGACGTAGGTTAAACCCAAATTCTTTGATGAATCCGACTGACGTTAGATGCAGATATCACCGCAGGCCATCTCAAGGGTCTGTTTCACGACCGCATTTGTCGATGTAATACCAGTTGTCGCTTTTCCAATAATTGTATTCGCCCCGGCTTCTCTCCACTACTTTCTTATATATAAGATGAAAGGAACCGAAAAATGCTGTTGCTCATACTATTTAATTATGACTTTCTTGTTATTGATAATGTATAATCCTTTTTGCAGATTTGATATTGCTTTATCCTTGTTGTCATATTCACCAATGCAAATGCCCTGAAGGTTGAATACTCTTATCGGTGTGTTCTTTTCGGCTTCCGATATGATAGAAAGAGAGGCATATTTACTCACCGGCAGATGCTCGTCAAACCACTCGATATTGCGACGGAGAGCGTTTTTGATGCGGTCTGCTCTGAGTTGGGCTGTTTGGCTCGAATCTTCATCCCATCTTTCACAATCATTTCTCCATGCGGCATCAAGAGGTAGAACAATATCGTCAATGTAGTCGAATATTTCATTTAACCTATTGGGATATACTTCCTCCCATACAGCTTTAACGGATTTGCAGAAACTGTCATACCGGATTATATCTCCTATCCAATGAGGCGTGATTCCGTAATGGACTTTCATCCGGAAGGTGTAGTCAGTCTTTTCTCGATTATAACATACAAGATCCCATATGGGGCCTGCTACCCATTTTGCATTGTCTGCCAAATCTTTATGCAGATAGAAACTGCCGTGAAAACCGTCTGGATTGTCCATAACTTCCTGCAATATGAAGAAACGTGCCATACTTTCAACATCAATATATTCCTCCCATTCGGTCGAAGTCTTATCGGAAGAATATATTGCAGCGTTTATTGCCTTAAACTCGTTGGTAAGCCATTCCAGTTGAGCATCTGACAGATCTTCTGGCGAATGATAGCGTAGTGTAAGGTTCCATCTGTTGTTTTCAGGAATTGTAATCTGACTTTCGTCACGATAGTTGTCAACCTCGACAAGCCAGCCCCCTTTTATCAAGTCGGGGTTTGTTTCCTTGTCCTGTTGTTCATAGATATTAACCCTGTTTTCGTCAATCCGTATGGTTTCGGTAAGAAAATATAGGCCGATATAGTCGCCGTTCAATACAACTTCGACCGGTCGGAAACTCGGGGTCCATTCCATTCCCATCAGTTTCCCCAACTGTAATCCTGCGACAGTGTCTTCGGTAGGTTTCAGCAACGCCCAATGTTTGTTTTTAGGCATACCAATCAGGGCAGTCTTTTTACCAAGTTTTATTTTGTATGGTTTCTTAGGCCCTTTCCAAGAAGAATGGCCTCTGCCTCGTATTTGCATGGGCAACGGAGCTGCCTTTGAGCCAAGGGCATCTATACCTTCCGCTCCCATCGGGTCAAGGTGGTAAGAGGCGTTTAGATATACCTCCTTAGACACAATCGGTTCATTATTTTCAGTATCTATGTACAATACCGGCAAGGTCTCGGATATGGATATTGTAGATGAAGCTGGCGGATTTACTGCGTCTATTTCGTCTGTACACGAAAAAAGTGTCAATGCTGCTAAAAAGCAGCCGATTGTTTTTACGGGATTTATCATAACTATTGTTTTAGTGATGAAAGCAATTTATATGTGGTGTCCATACTTGACAATGGAGATATATTTGCGCCGGAAAGTTCCACCATGTCGGCAAATGCCATGATTTCTGACAAAAAACCTTGCGTATATAACTGGTTTCCGGCGGCAAGTGGATTAAAGTTATTTCGCTCTATAAGTGTCTGTTCTGCATTAGTAAACAGACCCAATTTCTCAAGCGGTATTCCGGCAATCCTTTTCGGATGCGGGTAAAAGCAAAGTCGCTCCATCTGTTCAAGCCGATATTCTCCCGCTTGAGTGTTGACATGGAGCATTTCTTTTGGATTAGTCCACGAGTAAGCAGTGGATAATTCAATGAAGCCTTTGGCTGTTCCATGAGAAAGTAATCCCTGAATAGTCGTTGTTCCGTTCCTGTCAATCTGCTGTACTGACTTTAATTCAGCATTGCCGAATAAGTATAGCACCAAATCGAGCGGGTGAATGAACAAATCCGTGAAAGGGTTTCCTTCGGGATACGCTCCTGTGTGATATGACATGGTATAGTTTATCGGTTCATTTTTTGCCAACCGTTTTTTCAAAGTTTGGGTTAGTGGTGAATATCGTTTCTGCATACCGACCATAACAAGTTGTTTTTTGTCAGCGGCGGTCAATCGTTCAAGCTGGTCGAGTGTCTGACATGGAGGTTTTTCCACAAATAAGTATTTACCGGATTCAATCACATGGGTGCATATATCATAATGCGATTGCGGCGATGTGCATACAAATATACCTTCCACTTCACTGTCATTCAATACAGTATCTAACGATGTCGTGGCTGTCACACCGAAGCGTCGCTCAATCAACGCCAACTTGTCAGGGCTTTTACAGCAAATGTATTTTAGCCGTATTCCTAAATATTGCAGAACCGGATAGAGGTTTTGCAGTGCATGGCTGCCAATGCCTACAAATGCGTATAAGGCAGAATATGGCGATTGCAGCATCTTACGGTTGCGCTGTGATCGCCAGCGTTGTATGCTTTTGTCTATGAGATTCTTCATTTCTTTATGCTTTTGAGATAGTTGCGATAATTCAGGCTGCTGTCAGCACACCACTGGTATTTGCCATAGAACATTTCAATTAGCTTCTTTGGCAAGAACTTTTCCAGATTACGGAGCAGGATAATGTCATATTTCCTATGGAAATTGATCCAACAGCTGTTACACTCTTTCGAATAACGGCATTGCGTCGCAACACTTTCAGCTGAATTAAAGACTTCATCAAGTGTCTTTTCCTTGATATTGCCGAGAATAACATCAAGGTTTTGACATAGAGGAACATTCCCGTCAGGATGTATAACAAGCGAGTTGGTGATTGATTGGCAACGCAGGCTTAAATGTCCGTTGCGCCATTGGTCGTAGAGTGCCACAAAATCATAGTTCTCCTGTGTGTCGTGTATGTTGGAGGGGATTTGTGTAATATATTCATCTTCCTTCACCTGCAGCATTTCGGCCTTAGTGTCGAAATATGCCATCGTGCCGTATATGCCTATGCGTATATCAATCCCGTATTTTTTTGCAATATCAATTGTGTATTCCATGTCCTTGAAGCCGTTGAACGGTGAGAGGCAGAACATAAGAGATATGGGGATTTCATCTTTCAGTTCCTCTATAACCTTTATTACCTTGTCGTAACCGTCAACGCCTCGCATATATTTATAGGTATTACGATTGCCGTCAAGCGAGAGGTAGAGATGCTTGGGGCGATAACATCTTGTGAGGTCTATAACCTTTTGTGGCGACAGGCAATTTGAGAGTAATGTATAGTTGGGGTGATTTATCTGAAACCACTCCAATATCTCGGCAGCCTGTGGATGCAAAACGAACTCACCGCCTTCGAGTCCTATTGTAGTGTGGCGACTTATGCAGTTGCTTGACATTAACGACACGATTTCATTTTTTGAGAGCGTGTCGTGGGGTTTCTGCCATATAGAACAGTGGCGGCAGCGCGACTGGCAGCGATTGGTGGTGTAAATCATCAACTGCGCCAGTTTCTTGCTTTTAGGGAACATAATATTCCGCACAAGAAGCACTCCATTTAGTATGTAGTCTGATAGCCGATACATATCTTTGTCTTTGGTGTCGAAAAAATCACCATATAGATGAAATCAGACACCAAAGACTGCATACAGCAGCAGAATTATTTAAATTACCATGTTTAATCTCAATCCTATCGGAATCGAGAACTCAAACGGCTTATCTTGACGTATTGTCTTAATATCTGAACCGGTGTTGAAATAATATTTGAAGGATGGTTCAGCGTATATGCTGAATGACGGTGTGAAATGATACTGGATGCCAAGTCCACCCTCTACCGACCACTGCAAAGGAGCATTAATATGGAGTAAATTTTTATTAGTAGTTCCTAATTTCGGATAATATTCCAAAATTGATTGAGTGCCATAAACAGGAATATCTAATGCACCACCACCTTGGCCATATAGCGAGAATCCGTTGTATGTGAATATCCTATAGTTGAATTTTAACGGAACACCTATGTAATGTATGCGTTGGATTGTTTCCTTGTTAATCAACTCGCTTTCCGAAAGGAAGTCTGACCGCAAGAGCGTATAACGTAGGCCGGTTTCTATGCTCCAACGTGATGAAAGCGATTTATTGAGTGACAATCCGATAACCAACGGCATATAATGACATGTTTTCTCTGTAACGTCGATTTCTCCAGCAGGGCCTTCCACATTCGGGATTCCAGGATTCGGTATCCGATATTTGTTATAGTCATTTTCTCCAAGCGTACCGGAATATGCCAATGACAATGACCAATTTGAGATCTCGGCGTGTTGTGTGCTTGGGAAATCTTCCTGAGCAATTGGTTCTTTTAGGTTTATGATATTCGGGAATGCTCTTACTGTGTCGTTTGCAATACTGTCATTCTTAATAGAAGGTATGCTGTCGGCAGTAATTGTTATCTCTGCAATATTTCGTTGTGTCTCAGGATGCTGTATTGTCTTGTGAACCCGTTTTATCCTTGGCACGATACTGTCAGTCGCTGAATTAGCACCCTCAATTGAGTCGGTAACGAAGGGTATTTCTTTGTCTGTGTTACTGCTTATAATCGGTGTTGAGGGTGTTTCTTCTCTGCGGTTGATGGCCCAGTGCCAGATAAGCATTATAATTCCAATAATTGAGAGGAGCCCCATCTCCATACGATATTGCGTAATCATACGTCGCAGCATTGCTTTTGCGTGCGAAAGCTGCGAAGATGAAGAGTGAGGCGCGATGCCGAGCAGAGCTGCAATTTCTTTATGCGAAAGTCCATCAAGAACTGCAAGCCGAAAGACCTTGCCGTAGCCCTCAGGCAATTTTTCGATAATTTTATACAATTCTTCCCAAGTCAGCTCTCGTCCCTCATCTATGGTCGCATCGACATTATCTGCAAATGCCGTATCTGACATAGGTACAGAAATATGACTTGCCTCATTTCTCAAGTACTGTATAGACAAGTTCTTCATTATTGAAGTAAGCCATGCCTCTAATTTTGTCCCATTCTTGAGTGAACTTATTGAAGTAAAAGCTATCAAGAAACCGTCATGCAGTATATCTTGCTCAACATCAATATTGTGGATATAGTAACGTACTACATCCGTCATTGACGAAAGATAAGCCTGATAGAGAATACCGAAGGCTTCTCTATCTCCGGATTGGCATCGTTTAACAAGCTGTACTTTATCCATTGATTTAAATATACTAATAATAGACGGAGGATAGGTCAAAAGACTGCATCTTATACCCCAAAAAATCAATACTATAAAAAGAATCACTCATGAACGTGAAACTAAATATTTGTCTGCCAGGTAATATATTCGATATAATCATAATTCATACAGTTCTGATCTTGGAAACATACTTTATGTCAGATTCAAGACGGAACTTCTGTTAACAAACCGCGTTTTATGCCTTATAGTGTGCAAATGTGGCATATCAGAATGATTTATCGGCTCAAAATTACTATAATTAATTGGAAAAGCGGCTCAAATCGAGCCGATAGGAGGGTAGTAGTCGAGATAGAGCGACAGTTTGCCGCTGTGAAGTTTTTCTTTACGGAGAGTTACTTTGGTGATGGTTGCCGGAATGCCGATTTTGGATACCGATGAGTAAATCGCCGAGAGAGTCATGCCATACTTGGACTGAATATCCTCTACCGAATACCATTCGGTTATTTCGGGATCTTCCTTTCTCGCTGAAACGTGTAACATTCAATTGAGATTATTCGGAGGTCTTGTTGAACCGACTTATTCGCTCATTTACGATGCAGACATAGTTGCGTTTCAGTTTTTCTTTTGAATCAAAAATCATGAGTGAATAGCCATAAGTTCCTGATATACATTAGTGATTCTGTGTAATAGAACAATGT
>VSPM01000018.1 GCA_009775365.1 Muribaculaceae bacterium | reverse complement strand
ATGCCATGGCTTCTATAAAAATCAGCAAACGTGCCCGGCTGTCTGCCATCTGCACATTTCTGTTTAAAATCCTCATAGATAACCGAACAGATATGACTGATGCTTCGGTATCCGGGCAAAGTCTTTATATTCTGAAACTCATTCTTGAGAGTTTGCCGCATCTGACACTGATCTACACTATTGGCTTTGCAATAGGCACTAAACGAAGACGGCTGCCGCCCTGTGGAGCATAGCTCCTTAAACGATAGAAAAACCTGCCTGTAACGTTCTACTTTATCCATAATTCAAATTTTATGGCAAAGTTAGGAACTTTACAGACAAGCTTAAATACGCTATCGCGGACGGTTGTACGGATATGGTCGGCATTATCAGGGTCAAATGCAAGGTTATGGCACGAATTATCGCCCATAGGGTCGGGATCGATTATATCCCAGTCGTAGCCTCCGTTTTCACTTCGCAGAATCTGTGCTGCGAATATTCGACTTTCCGAAGTATAGAACATTATATCGCCTTTGGTCGGATGCCAACCTAAGAATTGATTCTCGTTATAACCGTAAAGGTAGTCTACTTTGAAATTCCATGTAGTGCCGAAATCTTCGGAAATCCAGATGCCGGGATATGCGGCAACCATAAGCGTGTGTGGTTTTGAGGGATGCTGCGCAAGACGCATTACGTATGTAAGGAATTGGTCGTGATAGAAATATCCCATGCCTGCATCCATTATATCCTCCCATTCCGACTGATTACGGCTGAACCGTATAAGTCTCGCCAACTGAACGGTTCGAAATCCTTTTTGGTCTTGGGTAACTATTATCGCAACCACTTCATCGCCGTTGACCTTGAAATCCATGACATTGACATCTGACAGAGCCCATATACTCCATGAGTTCTCGGATTCGGAATATTTGTATATGCCTTTCTCGGTGGCGGCATATAGTTCGCCATTGATTACCTCCATCCTGTGTACCCCGTCGCGTTCACCCGAAATAACAACAGGGAAATTGGTATCCTCGAATATGCCGAGTACCGATGCGTTCGCGCCTATGGTAGCGAAGTATAGAAGCGTGATGAAGAAGAATATCTTATGCCTCATTTGATTGTTATTTTTTGAGTTGTTATTATGTTTCTTTTCTCGGCATATGAAACGAGATATATGCCGTCTGCCAGTTCCGGCAACCTGCAGGTGACGTCCACAACTGAACCAGAGTAGACCATTCGCCCGGAAAGATCAAATACGTTAATCGATCCTGTGGAATGATTGCCTGAAACATGAATACAATCATTTTGGTAAGTCAACCATACTTTTCCATTGTCAGAAACCACATTGTCAATTCCAGCCTCTTTAGGATTGACTACCGCACGGATGTTGAGACCGTAAGCCTTCAGAGATGTTGCTCCTGTAAATCCGGCATCACGTTCAACTGCAAAAGACTTTGCCACATTACTGGGTTCTATGGGTCTGCCGTTATAACCATATTCTGGATCTTCACTCCCTGTCCAATATGCTGCACTTGTATTGTGGAATGGATCCGGTTCGCCATACCATAAACCAAATCCGCATATAGGCAGAAAGATGCTGTGTTCATTAGGTCCATGCAACCTTATACCTCGGACTCCGTTTTCTACAGATGATCCATTTGTCCAGCATAACATACACAGCTCATAGCGTTCCTGCTCATTTGGTAGCCTCCAGCCGTTGCCCCATTGATAGCGCGCCGCATCATATTCGGTCCCGCAGATGTCGGCGCCGATGTTCTCAAGAACAGCCCATTCGCCATTGTTAGGATCCATTTCATACCCTTCAAAGAACTTATAGCTTTCCCATGAGAAGTCTTCGCGCGGCTCCACTTCTCCCCATGCAAAGTATAGACCCTTCTCATAAGGGGAAGTCGCACCTACATTATATGTTGCTCATAATGTGCCGCTTGGAAGACCCAGGTCTACATATTCATGTCCCCCGATGATTCCGTCCGGTTCGCTTGGTGCCGGTGGCTGCGGTTCATCTGCGAATGCTATGAACGGCACCACAGCCATAATACATAAGACTGATTTGAGTATTCGATTTTCCATTGCCAATATGTTTTATTGGCAAAGTTCGGTAGAAAAAATGACTTCGGGATAAAACAAGTTTTATTCCCCGGATTTTTTAGCGAGATTTTTTCGGATTCGACTCAGATATACTGGTGTGACGAGAAGATAAGAAGCTATATCACGTAATGAGACGATGTCTAAAATCTCAGGATATTGGGCGATTAAATCAAGATAGCGTTCTGTAGGTGTCTTTCGGTATAATTCAAGTTGACGGGAATAAATTTCACTGAACAGTACACCATTTACAGCAGAAAGATTGCCGTCAAAGGATGCGTAAAATACATTTCGTGCCTCTTGAGTTCTTATTTGGCATATCGAAGTGTCGGTTCCTGCTTTTATTGTGACTCCGGAGGAAAGCCCATTGAAAGAGTTGTAATAATCAGCTACAATCTCTCCCTCAAAAGCAAAGCCTACAACCGCATCATTGCCCGAAGAGGTCAAGGTCGTATATTTGAAATACCCCGATTCCACGACTCCGAGATATTTGGCTAAACACCCTTGTTGAACAAAAACATCATCCTTTGAATAATGGACAATACGACCATTCTCATGGCAATAATCCTTAATTGCCGTGAGGTCAATCAGAGAGTCGTATTGATTGAACTGCGCCATATCGTAACACAAAATTAACGATTTTTTCTCAATGCCGAGCTATTCTGGGCCTCAAATCATTAGAAACTCGCCGAAAAAGAATCGCATTAAATATAACTAACAACCCTTAAAAATCCCAAAATCGAGCTTCCCATTTTAGATTTATCCAACTAATTAGTACACCATCAGTACACCACTAAATTTATAACTATCTGATATTGTGTATGGTTAACCCTCATAGCAAAAGACAGGTTATGTTTTAAGCGAAAATTTTTTATAGGAGGGATAGGGGTTTGTGGCTTTGTCTGCGTCTATTACTTGCATGGCGAGGCGATGATTGATATATCAATATAGGATTATTGCAGACTCAGCCATCATGACCATAATATGAAAAAGAAACTGACAACAGCATTATCATTGGCTATTTTTTCTATGGCTCTTGCAAACGCTTCGGGCATAACGGTGAGAGCGGTGGCAAAGCCGGCTGCATCTGTGTTTGAAGACATTGTGAAGCAAAGTGGAAAGAATTTTGTTTATTCATCGAAACTTCTTGAAAATATGAAAGTTTCGGTCGACATTACCGGCAAATCCCTTTCTGAGGCGCTTGATGCTCTTTTTAAGGGAACAACCGTGGGATATAAAATTAAAGGAGACAATGTGATTCTTTTCCGAGTGGAAAAGAAAGAAAAACCGCAGCGTCAAAACAAGACGGTAAGCGGATTCGTGAGAGAGGCAGGGAGCGGAGAGGCTCTTGTCGGAGCTGTGGTAAGGGGGCCCGGGAAAGCTATGGCAGTGACAAATGTCATGGGTTTTTATTCCTTGTCTATGCCTGAAGGCGACTGCTTTCTTCAGGTCTCATATCCCGGTTTTTCAACTGCGAACATTGATAAATTCAATCTTGTGTCAAACCGCTCGCTTGACATAGCAATGGAGCCGGACGGCGCGGTGCTTGACGAAATTGTGGTGCATGGTGACAAAAACAATTCGCTTGCCATGGAGTCGGCCAGCATAGGGGCACTTAATATCGGGCGCGGCATCATTGCCTCTACGCCCGTGATTTTCGGAGAGAGCGATGTGATAAAGGCTTTGCAGCTTGAGCCGGGAGTATCGCCGGGAGTGGAAGGTATGGCAGGAATGTATGTCCACGGCGGAAATGTGGATGAAAACCTATATATGCTCGACAATATTCCACTTTATCAGGTGAATCATTTTGCCGGGCTTTTCTCCGCATTCAACACCGAGGCCATACGCAATGTCGATTTCTATAAATCCTCGTTCCCGGCAAAATATGACGGCAGGTTGTCGTCGTTTATGGATGTTCACACTAAAGACGGGTCGCTCGAAGAACATCACGGCTCGGTCAAACTTGGCCTTACGTCCGGTGCATTCAATATCGACGGCCCGATATGGAAGGGTCGCACGTCTTATTCGTTTGCAATAAGGAGGTCGTGGTATGACCTCCTTACAATTCCGGCTATGGCAATCTACAACAGTTTTTCTAAGGATGAGAAACTTGAGACCGGCTTTGCATTCACTGATATCAATGCAAAAATCAATCACCGGTTTTCCGACCGCAGTTCGGCATACGTCATGTTCTATTTTGGAGAGGACTATCTTCATGTCAAGCAATCATGGGACAAAGATGTGACCGACGGATATTATGACCTCAACAAAAACAATTTGAGGTGGGGCAATCTCGTGGCTTCCGCAGGATGGAATTATGTTATATCCCCGAGTATTTTCGGAGAATTCACAGCTGCTTATTCTCGTTATAGTTCCCGTTTGTCGCATTATGAAGAAGACGGCGAAAAAGAAGAGGGGAGGATTCTCTCATATTCCATGTCGGAGGTTAATTCCGACAATAATATCCACGACTGGATTTTTCGTGCCGACTTTGACTGGCATCCTCATTCGGGCCACACGGTGAATTTTGGCGCTTCATATGTGCGCCATGGCTTTTTGCCGTTTCGTGACCGTCGCACTATCGGCTCTGACAGTTTTCAAGAGACATTATTTAATAAAACCCGCAAATATAATGCGAATGAATTTAATGTATATGGAGGTGGCGATTATTCATTTAACGACAATGTGCGTATTAACTATGGCCTTCATTATAGCATTTTCAATATCGAAGGAACCTCTCATCAGGGGCTTTCACCAAGATTGGGGATAAAGTGGAATCCGGCCCGCGATTGGGCGGTGAAAGCCGGGTATTCCAAGACTGTGCAATATGTTCATCAGCTTGTGCAGAGCAGTCTGTCACTGCCAACCGACCAGTGGGTGCCCATAATGGGAGGACAGAAGCCGCAGAGGGCTGACAAGATTTCAGCAGGAGTCTATTATTCTCCCGAAACATCACTTACATTTTCTGTGGAGGGGTATTGGAAATGGATGAACAATCTTCTTGAATACACCGATGAATACTATCTTCTACCCCCGGAGTTAAGCTGGGACTCAAAGATGAGCGTAGGCAAGGGCACATCTAAGGGTATCGACATAAAAGTGTCGAAAGAATTTGGTAAAATCAGCGGCCATGTGAGTTACTCTCTGATGTGGGCAGACCGCAGGTATCCTGAGAAGAACGGTGGAAAGAAATTCCCGGCAAGATTTGACAACAGGCATAAGATAAATATACTTGCCAATTGGAAAATCAATCCGAAATGGGAGATGAACGTGTCGTGGACCGGCATGAGCGGTAATCGCATAACGTTGCCTACTCAATGCTGGACAGATCCCGAACTTGCTCCCTGGCATTATGACATGACTCTTGGAACAGAGATTAATAATTACAGGCTCCCATTCTATCACAGGATGGATTTGAGTTTCACAAGGCACACAAAACATGGTTTCTGGAATTTCAGTCTGTATAACGCATATTGCAACATGAACACAATTGGCGTGACCCGTGATTATGACTGGACAAACCAGAAGCCTGCCTTTAAGAGAATTAGAATCTTGCCTGTTATTCCTTCCGTTTCTTACACATGGATTTTCTGAATATGAACCGAATATTTGCATCATCAATGAAGACTATTAGATTTTCGAGTATATTAAAATGTATCAGATTGTTGCCTCTCGCATTTGTTTTTATGGCGGGGCTTACAGGATGTTTCACTTCTTTCGAGCCGGACATAGACAGCAAGCCTGTGTTGTGTATGAATTCGCTGATTACGGATGGCGACAGCATAAAAGTGTCGCTCACTCGCACCTGGAGATGGTCGGAAGGTGTGGTTGTGGAAGGATATGACCAAGCTCCTATCGATTTGGTTGTGTATGACGGAGTGATAAAACTGTTTGTCGACAATGAGTATAAAGAAACCCTAAAACTTGTTGAGACAGAGGGCGATTATCCGTATAGAAAAAAGAAGTGGGTGTATGTGGCAGAGTATATTCCGAAAAGCGGCGATACAATCAGGCTTGAGGCTTTGTCGGAGGAATATGGCGAGGCTTCCGCAGAAGTAGAGGTGCCTTATGCAGTGCCGATAGAAAATGTAGACTATACTGTGAAAGATTTTGTAATGGATGGTGATGAGTCAAGCATGGAGGATTTGACTTATTACTTCGACATGGATTTGCTGGTATGGTTTTCCGATCCCGGCTACACTACCGATTATTACATGTTCAAGACATCTACGAGTGGTCATAAGTCGGGAGAAGGTGATGACGGTTCAAGTTTCTCGGAGTATATATATTATAGCGATGTTTCTGACGATCCTCTATTCTCTGAGCATGTGTCTGCCCTTGAGTCGGCCGTCGGTATATACAGTGGTTATACATTTTTCTCCGACAGACAGATTTCCGGTAAAAAATATTCCTTGCATGTTGATCTTGATGATATATGCTACTGTCTCAGAAATCCCTCAGGACATCCTGATGTGGGGAACGCAGAGTTTTATATGGATCTTTACACAATATCTCCGAGTTATTATAAACACGTCATTTCAGTGTGGCAGTCGAATGATGGGATAGTAGGCTCGTTAGGTGGTGTAGGACTTGCAGATCCTGTGTTTGAAAGCAGCAATGTGTCGACTGGCGCAGGTGTGGTTGCGGCGGCGGCAGTGTCAAAATATGCCATTCCTTTTGCCGACATTAGGGAGAAGGCCGAGAATAATTAACAACGACCTGAAAAAACAGTCGAGGCCAATGCAAAAGAGAGGGATGCACATGCACTGCATCCCTCTCTTTTGCATTGGCCTCAGGTGGCTTTCTAAATGACCGGTCAGAAATCAATGCCGATTCTGAAATTGAACATGGCATTATAATGGTCTGTGTCGCCTATATATTTGAAGTAGTAGGTGTCTCCTTCCCAGTTGGATTCATATAATTCGCTCCTTGAGCCTTTAACCGTTAGTCCGATACCCACATTTATTCCCATTTTCCTTCCCCAGTTGAATCGATAGCCTATGCTCGGAGAAACAAACAGGCCGCCCCCGTCGGTGGCGCTGAATCCGAGGCGAAGGTCGGCAAAAGGAGTGAATATGCCGAATTTCTGGTCGGTGCGCACTTCTGCAAAGATAGGTATTATCCAGTTGTTGGAATAATCATCCGTCTGTTTTTCAATCGACAATCCGCCTCCCACAAATAGGTTTTCATTAAATTGAAAGCCATGAGAAGTGGAGCCCCCGGTGAAAAATGTAGATTTTTTCTCAAGACCGAAATATTCCCTGTCGCCTACATGATTGCTCCATTCGAGGAATCCTCTGTAGCCTCGCTGAGGTTGCAACGCAAAAGCGTTGGTTGCGAAAAGAGAAAGGGCGCATACTAATAATTTTCGATTCATGATTTTATGTGATGAATTAAACAATGTTTTATCTAAAGTAGATAATCATGCTAAAAACCCCTATATTTAAATCTAAATTATTTTGAAATCCTATTTGCGCCAGAACGAGGGTATGAAGATCAGAAGGATGGTGAACAGTTCAAGTCTGCCCACAAGCATAATGAACGACAGAAGCCATTTGCCGGCGTCAGGCACAAGCGCGTAGTTTCCGCTGATGCCGGTGACGTCGGTTCCCAGCCCGGTGTTGGATATGGCCGACAGGCAGATAAAGAAACTGTCTTTCAACGGCAGCCCTATAAGCACAAGCAGAGTCCCTCCCACAAGAATCACAATTATGTAGAGAAAAAGGAATGCGAGAGTTTTATTCACCACAGTGGAAGGCGTGCCCTTTCCATTGATTGACACGGTTGTGATGGCGTTGGGATGCATCATCTTGAAAAACTCATTTCTCAAGAATTTGAAAAGCACAAGAAAGCGGTCGATTTTAGCTCCGCCCGATGTGCTTCCGGCGCAAGCTCCCATAACCATCATGATAATGAGCACAACAGTTGACAATGAACCCCAGTCGGCGAAATCGGGCTCAGTGATGCCGGTGGAGGTCAGTATAGACACGGCCTGGAAAAGTGGGTCGATAGTGGCATCGTCAACATTATGAATCAATCCCTGGTGCCATACATTTAACAGCAAAAGAACATAACATATGAAAACTATGCCGATATACCACTTTAACACATCATTTTGGAATACGGTTTTGAATTTGCCGGTCACTGCCTTAAACAGCAGGGAGAAATTCACGCCTCCCAGAAACATGAAAAAGATGAGCACTATTTTTATATAAAGGCTCCCTAATTCATCTACTGTGGAGTCGCTATTGGAAAAACCTCCTGTTGACATTGTGGAAAGCCCGTAGCAAATAGCGTCGAACACTGACATCTCTGACAAAGAGAGAAGGATTATCAGCAATGTTGTCAGGCATATGTATACGATCCAAAGGCTTTGGGCCGTGAAACTCACACGAGGTCTGAGCTTGTCGTGTGTTATGCCGGTCACTTCGGCATTAAAGAGCTGCATTCCTCCTTGGTAATTCAGCATCGGAACAACCGCTAACGTGAAAAGGATTATTCCAAGGCCACCTATCCACTGCACTATGCATCGCCACAGAAGTATGGAATGCGGCACGCCTTCAAGTGTGTTTAGCACGGAAGCTCCGGTGGTTGTGAATCCGCTCATGGTTTCAAAAAACGCATCCGTAACATTGAGATGTGTGCCGCACAAAAGGAATGGCAACATGCCGAACAACGAGAGGATAACCCAGGTCAGCCCGGTCAGCAACACTGCCTCACGCTTTCCCATTTCTCTGCTTTTGGGCTTCAGGGCTACCATGAAAGAGCCGCATCCGGCTGTGATGCCCATGCAAATAAGGAACCGCCACACGCTTCCTTCGCCGTAGACGAGTCCTGTGATGCAAGGCAGAACCATGAACGCCGCCTCTATTGTGAGCAGCCAGCCAATCACGCGAAGAAGCATTCGCAGGTTGATGTATCCATGATGACGAAAAAAAGCCATTATCTGATTTTATTTTCTCAGCTTCAGTTAAGTTTAAGTTATGGATTCGGTTTAAGTGGGAAAAGGATTAATAAAACCATTTTTCAATTTTGCCGATTGTGCCGTTGAGGCAGAACACTACCACGAAATCACCTGCTTCTATTCGTGTGTTGCCGCTAATCAGCATGTATTGGTCGTCTCTCACAAGTGCGGCCAGCGTCATGCCAAAGGGCAGGTGGAGGTCTTTTACTGGTGCCTTTGTGATTTTAGCACCTTCTCTCACAGTCATTTCTGCAACTTCAGCATCTGCCAGGGCAAGACATTTTGCATTGCTTTCGTCTGTGTCAAGCAGAATCTTGAATATTCGGCTCGAGGCGAGAAGTTTCTTGTTGATGATTGTGCCAATGTTCAGATTCTCCGCCTGGCTCACAAACTGGAGGTTTTCAACATCTGCTATTGTCTTAGGCACCCCAAACTCTTTGGCCGACAGGCATGTGAGAATGTTTGTTTCGGAAGATTCAGTTAGCGCGAGGAAGGCGTCATACTGATATATGTTGTTCTCTCGAAGCACTTCGATGTCGCGACCGTCGCCAAGAACGATTTCGCAGTCGGGCAGGGCAGTGGCCATGTTCTCGCAATTCTCGCGGTCGTTGTCGATTATTTTGAGGTGGTATTTGTCGTGGAAACGCTTGGCAAAGCGCATGGTTATGCGTGTGCCACCCATAATCAGCGCTTTCTTTATCACTCGTTTCTTCTTTCCGCACAAATCTCGCACTTCTTCCACGTAAGGCGGCGTGGTTATGAAATACACGATGTCGTCGTGAAGAATCTCGTCGTTACCGCCCGGGATGATAGTTTCGTTATTGCGCTTGATTGCAGCCACATGAAAGTCGTGTGCTGTGACCGGAAGGTCTTTCAGCTTGCAATTGATAAGGGGCGACTCGCTGTGAAGTTTAACGCCTATGAGCAAAAGGTGGCCGTCTTGAAGCTCGCCCCAGTATCTTGCCCAGTTGTGGGCCAGGGCGCGCGCTATTTCGTCAGCGGCCAAATCTTCCGGATATATGAGGCTGTCTACACCTATATCTTTCAAAACAGCTCCGTTTTTCTCTTTTAGAAACTCGCTGTTGTCTATTCTCGCCACGGTCTTTTTGGCGCCGAGACGTTTTGCAATGGCACACGAAGTGATGTTGCGCGTTTCGTAAGGAGTGACGGCAATATACAGGTCGGTGCTTGACACCCCTACATCGCTTAGAGTCTCAAACGACGAAGTCGAGCCGTTCCATGTCATGAGATTGTAATTGTCGTTGATTACATCAAGACGTTCCTGATCGCTGTCAAGGAGGATGATGTCCTGGTCTTCGTTCGACAGAAGTTTAGCGAGATGGGTGCCCACTTCGCCGGCCCCGGCAATTACTATCTTCATAATGAGGCAGATTTGGAGGACTCCTTTTTCACGGCATCCACGATTGCCGCAGTGTCATAGCCGCAAATCTCTTTTAGCTGGCTTACACTTCCGTGTCCCACCCATTTGTCGGGCACACCAAGATTAATCACTTTCACATTCTTGTTGTTGTCGTTGAGGATATTGGCTATAGTGGAGCCAAATCCACCTATCACAGAGCCATCTTCTACGGTTATGACAGTGCTGTAAGCGGATGCCGCCTTCCGCAGAATCTCGCTGTCGAGTGGCTTCATCCAGATCATGTCATACACATCTACTTCTATCCCCTCATTCTTCAGAGCCCGGGCGGCTTTGAGCGCGTCATGAAGAGACGGCCCCAGAGTCAGAATCGCAGTCTTGGCATTGCCTGATTCCAACACTTGTCTTCCTTTCCCCTTCTCTATGTCGCGCATAGGCGTCTTCCAATGCGGGGTGGTTGCCTTTCCTCTCGGATAGCGAATGGCAAGAGGCGCATTGAAGCTTAGAGCCGTGTGCATAAGGTTGCGCAACGTTTCTTCATCCGCAGGGGAGGCTATGCTCATTCCCGGTATGCAGTTAAGATAGGCAAGGTCGAACAGTCCGTGATGAGTCACGCCGTCTTCGCCTACAATTCCTGCGCGGTCGATGCAGAATGTGACCGGAAGTCCCTGAATTGCTACATCGTGAATGATATTGTCATATGAGCGCTGCAAAAAAGAAGAATATATGGCAACAAAAGGCTTTTTGCCTCCGGCTGCGAGTCCTCCGGCAAAAGTCACGGCGTGCCCTTCCGAAATTCCGACATCGAAAGCTCTGTCAGGCATCTCTTTAAATAGTTTGCCGATAGATGTGCCTGAGAGCATTCCGGCAGTAATGCCGGTTACTGACCGGTCGCTTTTAGCAAGCTCTACGAGGGTTTGTCCGAACACATCCTGCCATAGCGGAGCATCGTCTTTTGACGGCTTTGAGAGTCTTTCGCCTGTATCGGGATTGAATTTTCCCGGCGCATGCCATGTGGTAGGGTTCTCTTCGGCCGGTTTGTAGCCTTTCCCTTTCACTGTGCATACATGGAGCAGCCTTGGGCCTTCCATGTCTTTGATGTCGCGCAGCACTTTTACAAGCTTAACCACGTCATGTCCGTCCATAGGCCCGAAATAACGTATGTTAAGACCTTCAAAAATGTTCTGTTTCTTCGACACGAGCGACTTCACAGAGTTGCTGAATCGAATGATGGCCCGTTTTCTGCTTTCTGTGAGAATCCCTTTTTTTCTGAAAAATCCGGCCATCTTGTTGCGTATTCGATTGTAGCCCGCAGAGGTTGTGAGGTCGGAAAGATAACTATGCAGAGCACCGACATTGTTGTCGATACTCATGTCATTGTCGTTTAATATTATAAGGAGATTGTTCGGGTGGTTTGACGCATTGTTCAGTCCCTCGAAAGCCAGGCCGCCGCTAATTGAGGCGTCGCCTACGATTGCTACTGTCTTGCGGTTTTCATGCCCCGGCGTGCTTTTGTCTGCTATGGCCATGCCTAATGCGGCGGAAATGGAATTCCCGGCGTGTCCGGCAATGAATGTGTCGGATTCGCTCTCAAGGGGAGTCGGAAATCCGCTGATTCCTCCGAGTGTGCGCAGAGAAGAAAAAGAATCTTTGCGGCCTGTCAGAATTTTATGTGCATAAGCCTGGTGCCCGACGTCCCATACAAGATGATCGTCGGGAGTGTTGAATACGTAATGGAGAGCGACTATGAGGTCTACAGCCCCCATGCTTGATGCAAAGTGGCCGGGATTAACGGAGAGATTTGAAATAATGAACTCTCTTATTTCTTCACAAAGCTGTGGAAGCTGTTCAAGCTGAAGCTTCCGCAGATCGGAAGGTGAGTTCACTTGAGATAGGAGTGACGTCGAGGCGCCTTCTTCGTTTGCTTTCATCCCTTTTTGTTATTGGTCTCTTGCCGGCAATATTTTTTCCAAAGAGGCACGAATATTATTATTCCGGAGGCAGCTATAAGAAAAACATTCTTAAGCGTGAAGCCCCCTCCGGCCACTATCAGTGACCGGCATAGCCAAATCCACACGAGGGCAAGTACGGAAAATCCGGCGGTTTTTACGAGATTCATGATAAATGCGAAATTAGTTCTTTTTTCTCACACTGCCAACGCTCGGGCGTTTTATTTTTTTCGTTTCTTACTTTTTCAGCGTTTTTTATTCTCATTTAGAATTGTCTAAATTGTAGGGTTAAATGTTATATGGATAAAGCCTGCGGTTATGGCAGGCGGGGGGCTGCGACTTGGCCATTGATGCCTGTGCAATATGTGGCAGGGTCTTAGCCGTCTTTTGATTTGCAAGGCTTGGTTTATAAAAAAGAGATTTGTTATGAAACCGATATTGTCTACAATGATGTTGTTTTCAATTTTGCTGGCATTCGCCGCCGGTTCCTATGCGTGTGGAAGCGGCGATGCGGATGCAGGTTCTGTTCATGATGCAGGTTCTGTTCATAAGGAGCATATGTCGCAAAACAAGCCGGAGATGGAAGATTCTGTCGCAGTTGAGCCGGTTGAAGATCCGGAGCTACATTTTGACTCAGCCGATGAGGCTTTGGCATATATGAAAGAGTCAGGGCATTGGGAAGAATACGAAAAGGGGATTCTCCCTCAGATGGCAGAAGATGAATTGGATTATGCCACAAGGTTAATCAATAACGACCATGACGGGTTTGTGGTTGTTGACAAGGGGAGAATGAAGGTTATAATGTTTGATAAATATGGCGTTGAAGAGGCAGCTTTCGGAATGGCTTGTGCAAAAAATTATGGGACAAAGCACAAGCGTAGCGACTTGCGCACGCCGGAAGGTTTCTTTTCTGTGAAAAAGATTCAAAACAGCACGGCGTGGCATTATGTCGACGACAATGGAGTGGTGAGTGATAAAACCGGGGAGTATGGCCCCCGTTTCATTCGTCTGAACACACCGGTGACTAACTCTATCGGCATTCATGGCACATGCGCTCCATGGAGCATTGGCGGGCGCCGAAGCCACGGGTGTATCAGAATTGCAAATGAAAATATTATGAAGCTCGTGGAGATGGTTGACTCCGGGATGCCGGTTATTGTAACTCCGGGGCGCAGTGACATGGCTGTCAACAAAAAGGAGGGGTATGACATCCCATCGATAAGCACAATCCCCGGTAAAAGCCACATGGTGCTTAAAGAGCGTCGCGAAGTTGTTCGCGCTGACGTGTCGTTGAGTCAGGACACTCTTTCTGATGTGCAGGCTCAGGTTGAAGAGCGCACTTTGGAAGCCGCGTTATGAAGACAATGAAAGGAGGCATGAAATCAGGCATTGTTACGCATTGATTAGGGGAGCTTTGGGTAAAAGTTTTTGAAAATATTTCGGATTTTGGGGCCTATTGGTAGGAAAAAAGTTAATTAATGGTTATCTTTGCATTCCCAAAACCAAATTGATGAAGATATACGATAACTTTAATCCCACGATTCCGGAGACAGAGGAGCAGATAGGTGTAGACACCTTGCCGCCCGTCGCCGAGGAACTTAAGGCTACCGTCACTAAACGCACCGAGAAAAAAGAAAAAGTCAAGAAACCTAAACGGCAGGTAAAGGCGCAACCTAAAAAAGAGGTGTCAGCGCCGATGTCGGAGAGGATTAAGGCTTGGGCCGGAAGTCAGACCACGAGGTGGCTGCTTGGCCTTTTCATGGGTTTTCTTGCCGTTTATATGACTGTGGCTTTCCTTTCTTATTTCACAACGTGTGTGAAAGACCAGTCGGAAATAAGCAACACAGCGATCGGCGCTTCGGAGAGCATAGCCAATAAAGGAGGGGAGGGCGGAGCCCGGCTTGCTGAATTTCTTATAAACGAATGTTTTGGCCTCGGTTCGTTTGTGATTGTGTTTTGGCTTTTTGCCATGACACTCAAGCAACTCGTGGGACGGCCGAAATTCAAGTCTGTCGACTTTACAATCAAGTCGATGGTGGCACTTATAACCGTTTCTCTTATAATCGGGCTTCTGACAATAGGTTTTCAGTCGCCTGTGAACTGGGGCGGATATCATGGCCGCTATGTCAACAACTTTATTGTGCATTTCTTCGGATGGTCCGGAGCCGTGATTCTTTGCCTTTTCCTTATCTCCTGCTTTGTTGTGATTTGCTTGCGCGATTTTATCAACTGGATAATGCGAATAAAGCGTAAGCGCGATGAGCGCAAGAGAATTGAGGCTGAAAAGAGAGAACTTCGCCTGGAGCGTGAACGCGAGATTGAAGAGATGCGCAGGTTTGAAGAGGCAGACGCCGCTAAGGCCGGAGAGGTTGCCGCTGTGCAGGAAGAGGAGACTGACGACGACACCCATGTGGTTTTTGAAGGTGAAGAGAGCGGATTATATAGCAGCCTGCCTGATTTTGATGAGGTGGAAAACGATTCCCCCGCTGTCTATGGAGTCGTGAGGGGAGCTGAAGAATATGTGCTTGAAGAGGATGAATATGCGTCACATTCGTCTGCCTCTCCGGCTGTCGTGGCAAATGCCGAGGATAACAAGCCGAATATCGACAATCGCGACGAAGCAAATGTTGCTTCCGGTTCTTCTGATGCAGATATAGATGAGGAACCTGACACGGAGCGCGACGACAAAATGATTGTGAATGTAAATTCTATCGCGCAGGCAAACCCCTCCAGGATTCCGGATAACGCCGGCCTTCCCGGGGCGCATCCTTATAAGTTCCCTCCTTTTGAAATTCTTCGTGAAGGAGAGTCTAAAATAAGTGTGGATACTAAAGAGCAGCTTGATAATAAAGAGAAAATCAAGCGCACTCTTCTTGATTTCGGCATACCGATTATAAGCATCGAGGCAACTGTTGGGCCAACTGTGACTCTCTATAAAATTGTGCCAGACAAGGGTGTTAGAATAGCAAAAATACGTCAGCTGGTTGACGACATTGCCCTTAGCCTTTCGGCAGAGGGCGTGCGTATTATTGCGCCGATACCCGGTGAAGGCACAGTCGGCATAGAGGTGGCAAATAAAGACCCCCAGACTGTGTCGATGCGCACAATAATCAAGTCGAGAATTTATCAGGAGACAAAGTATAAACTCCCGGTAGCGCTCGGATCAACTATCTCTAACGAGGTGTATATTGCCGACCTTGCAAAAATGCCTCATCTTCTTGTGGCAGGTGCAACAGGACAAGGAAAATCTGTTGGTCTGAATGCGATTATCGCATCTTTGCTTTACAGCAAGACTCCTGATGAACTCAAATTTGTGATGATTGACCCTAAAATGGTGGAATTTAGCCTTTATGCCAAGATAGAGAAGCATTATCTTGCAAAGATTCCGGGGGCTGAAGACGCCATAATCACAGACATGGACAAGGTTGTTGCCACTTTGAGTTCGCTTTGTGTGGAAATGGACAACCGCTATCAACTCCTTAAAGATGCTCACACAAGAAACCTTGTGGAATATAACGACAAAATTAAAGAACGCAAACTTAATCCGCTTGAAGGTCATAGGTTCTTGCCTTATATAGTGGTTGTTGTAGATGAGTTCAGCGACCTTATAATGACCGCCGGCAAGGATGTTGAGATACCCATTGCGCGTCTTGCTCAAAAAGCGAGAGCGGTGGGAATGCATGTGATAATCGCCACGCAGCGTCCTTCTACGAATGTTATCACCGGTATTATTAAGGCAAACTTCCCGGCTCGAGTGGCATTCAAGGTCAGCTCGGGGGTTGACAGCAAGACAATTCTCGACACCACCGGAGCGCAACAGCTCATAGGTAGAGGTGACATGCTTATTAGCAACAGCGCCCCTATGGTCAGAGTGCAATGTGCATTTATCGACACACCAGAGGTGGAGGAGATATGTGATTACATAGAGCGTCAGCCTTATGGGCAAGGGGCATATGAGCTGCCTGAGCCTGTAGTTAACGGCAGTGACAGCGACGGAAGCGAGATTGGGAATAATTTTGGCGATAAAGACCCGTTGTTTGATGAGGTGGCCCGTCTTATCGTTTCTTCCAATACGGCTTCTACGTCGTCTCTCCAGCGTCGTTATTCAATTGGCTATAACCGTGCCGGCAAAATCATGGATCAGCTGGAAGCCGCAGGTATAGTGGGCCCTGCACATGGAGGCAAACCGCGTTCGGTTCTGGTAGACCCGATGACTCTTGAGTCGATGTTGAATCCTTAAACCCTTTACTCTTCTTTCACTCTAATACAGAAAACAGAGATTATGCCGAATATCAAAACAGCAGATTTCCCGGAGTCGCCGGGTATGTCGCGTTCTTACGGATTCGACAGAGATAACAGCTTTTTAAGAAGAGCCGGATTGTTAATCATGACGCTGGCGATGCTTTTGTTGCCGTCATTTAGTGCCGTGGCTGCGCTCACGGCTGAGCAGGTGGCACAAAAAGCCGCAGCCGTGATTTCAGATGCCAAGGGCATAAGCGCTACATTCACCATAGCAGGTAATGGAAAGACATCGAAAGGCTCACTTAAAAGTGCCGGCCAGAAGTTTTTTGTGACATTGCCCGATGTGTCTACATGGTATAATGGCAAGGCGTTATATACCTATAATCCTCGCATAGGGGAAACTACCGTCACTACCCCTACAGCTCAGGAGCTTTTGGAATCGAACCCGCTCCTTTATGTAAAAGGTGGCGGCAGTGCTTATGCCTATAAGTTCTCTCCTGTGAAGCGTAATGGGAAATATATGATTGACCTTACGCCAAGAAATTCTCGCGGCGGTGTTAAAAAATTGACTTTCACAATCAATTCGACAACATTCAAGACAGAGCGAATAATCGTGACCACAGCAGTAGGCTCCGCCACTATAGATGTTACATCTTTTGTGACCGGGAATCCTGCCCCCGCTTCGGAATTCGAATATCCCAAGAAAAAATATCCGAAAGCCGAGATTATTGATTTAAGATAAATTTTATTCTCTTGAAGTTTTATAATGAGAGGCGGAGTCGATACGTTAATACATAAATAAAATGCCTTTGTATTATAAAATTTATAGGCTAAACTAAAAATTAATATAACCGAATCATGACTGAAGAAAAAACTCGAGTACTTGTAATCGGCTCAGGGCCTGCCGGATTCACAGCAGCCCTGTATGCTTCACGCGCAAATCTGCATCCTGTGGTGTATGAAGGAAACCAGCCGGGCGGACAGCTCACCCAGACTACTGAGATAGAGAACTTCCCAGGCTATCCTGAAGGTGTCCAGGGCCCTGAGATGATGGACCAGTTCCGTCAGCAGGCGTTGCGTTTTGGCGCCGACATCAGGCCGAGAGTTATCACAAAAGTTGATTTCTCGAAACGTCCGTTCCGCTGCGAAGATGAGAAAGGCGACGTTATAGAGGCGGAGACAGTGATTATCAGCACCGGCGCATCAGCCAAATATCTTGGCCTTGCTGACGAAGAGAAGTACAGAGGACTCGGAGTGAGCGCATGTGCCACTTGCGACGGATTTTTCTATCGCAAGAAGAATGTTGCAGTTGTAGGCGGTGGCGACACTGCGTGCGAAGAGGCTTTGTATCTTTCGACTCTCGCAAAAAAAGTTTATCTCATTGTGCGTCGCGGAGTGCTTCGCGCTTCAGAGGTGATGCAGCGCAGGGTTAAGGAAAGAGAGAATATCGAAATTCTTTTCCATTGCAACACAGAAGGACTTTTTGGCGAAGACGGGGTAGAAGGCGCTCACCTTGTGCGTCATGTAGGCACTCCCGAAGAGGAGCGCTTTGACATCGCAATCGACGGATTCTTCCTTGGAATCGGACATCGCCCCAATACAGAGATTTTCCGTGGGCAGATAGAACTCGACGAGGAGGGCTATATAAGGGTGAAAGGCGCCACTACACACACTAATGTGGAAGGTGTGTTCGCCGCAGGAGATTGTGCCGACCCGCGCTATCGCCAGGCCGTGTGTGCAGCCGGAACCGGATGCCGTGCGGCTCTCGACGCCGAGAAGTTCCTTATGGAGCATGAAGAGATGTGATATTGAATGCGGATATACTCATCTTTATATTAAAAAATCCTCTTAGCGCCTGTATAACTTATTTATGTTTCCGGCGTTATAATTTACAGGTGGGGGGCGGCAATAAAGCTGTTCCCCACTCAAGATAATCACTTAATGGTTTCGACATGGATTGTTCAGATAAAAATCTTTTGCTTGACAAACGCTATCTCCGCATGGCTAAAATATGGAGCGAAAACTCATATTGTGTTCGTCGCAAAGTGGGCGCATTGCTTGTGAAAGACAAAATGATAATTTCAGATGGTTATAACGGAACACCTTCCGGTTTTCCCAATGTCTGTGAAGACGAGCACGACACCACGTATCCCTATGTGCTCCATGCCGAGGCCAATGCCATTACAAAAGTGGCGAGAAGCAATAATTCAAGCGACGGAAGCACACTTTATGTCACGGCCAGTCCATGCATTGAATGTTCAAAACTTATTATTCAGGCCGGAATAAGGAGAGTGGTGTTTTCTGAATTATATAGAATGGCCGACGGCCTTCAGCTCTTGAAAAGAGCCGGCATTGAGACTGTTCATATTCCAATGGATGATGAATAAAAAAAGAAATCTTGGACTTGTAGCCCTTCCTATTCTGCTTGCCTTAGGACTTGTGGGCGGTATTTTTATTGGCAAATATATCACTCGTCGCACACTTTCCGTGGAGGAAGAGAAACTCCGCACTGTTTTGAGGCTGATAGAGAATGAATATGTAGACCAAATTGACATCGATTCGCTTATAGAGTCGTCGTTGCCGCAGCTTCTGACATCGCTCGACCCTCATTCAGCATACATACCTTCAAGTGAACTCACGGCTGTGAATGAAGACCTGCAGGGGTCGTTCAGCGGGGTAGGTGTTTCTTTTCAGGTGGTCAGTGATTCGGTGCGCGTGGTTGAAGTCATAGCAGGTGGGCCGGCTGAAAAAGTAGGAATCCTTCCCGGCGACCGGATTGTCAGTGCCGACGGCATAAATCTGACCGGGCCGGAGATCACTTCAGACAGTGTTTTCAACAATCTGAGAGGGGCGAAAGGATCTAAAGTGCAATTGCAGATCAAGCGCTCTTCATCTCCTAAGGAACTTCAGTTTGATGTAATAAGGGGTGATATACCCGTGAATTCTGTAGACTGCTCCTATCTTCTTAGCGACGACACCGGTTATCTTCGCGTGATAAAGTTCTCTCGCAACACATATATGGAGTTTTTCAATGCCCTCAATGATTTGAAGGCGGCGGGGGCCAAGAAGTTTGTGATAGACCTCAGGGGTAACACCGGCGGCTTCATGGATCAGGCCATATACATGGCAAATGAGTTTTTGCCGGCAGGAAGAATGATTGTCTACACAAAAGGTCGTCGTGCGGCAAACGAAACAATGGCTATTAGTGACGGTCGTGGCAATTTCCTCGACTCTGAGATAACAGTGCTTACCAATGAAGGTTCTGCGTCGGCATCTGAGATATTTGCCGGTGCTATCCAGGATAATGACCGGGGTCTTGTGATAGGGCGCCGCACATTTGGCAAAGGTCTTGTGCAAAATCAGACGGAACTTCCCGACAGTTCGGCGCTTCGTCTCACTGTGGCCCGATACTACACTCCTTCGGGGCGCTCGATTCAGAAAGAGTACACACGCGGCGACATCGGAAAATATGACCTTGACATTGCCGACAGATTCTCGCATGGCGAGTTCTATAATGCCGACAGTATAAAATTGGATAAAAGCAAGATATTCACAACCTCCAACGGTCGCACTGTCTATGGCGGGGGTGGCATCATGCCTGATGTATTTGTGCCTGAAGACACCACGGGGTATACGTCATATTATATCAGCGTGATGAACAAAGGGCTGATACAGAAGTTTGCCTATTCAGTGGCCGACCGCTACAGAGTGATGCTTGACGGGGTCAATAGCCTTGACAGGCTGTTGAAAGTGCTTCCGAGAGACAACACGCTCCTTGAAAATTTTGTGAGCTTTGCAGTGAAAAACGGTGTGCCTGCGCGTTGGTATTATATCAACCAGTCGAGAGGGCTTCTCCTGAACCAGATAAAGGCCATGATTGCCAGAGACGTCTTGGGCTACCCGGCGTTTATCAGGCTTCTCAATGAAGATGACAAGGCAGTGAAAAAGGCTCTTGAACTTCTTGAGAGTGGCAAGTCGCCCGTAGACATAAAGATCGAAAAAGAATGAAAGACTCAAGAATTATGGAAAAAAACGAAATTAGACGCAAAGTGAAGGCTTTGCGCACCATGCTTTCAGAGGCTGAAAAACGCAGCGCCGCAGACGAGGTGTTTGCACGTCTTGAAAAAACTGCGGCATTCCTTCTTGCTGACCGCATATTGATGTATCATTCTCTGCCAGATGAACTTTCGACACATGCTTTTCTTGCAAAATGGGCAGGGTTGAAACATTTCTATCTTCCGCGTGTGAACGGCGTTGACCTTGAGATTCTTCCTTATGACGAATCTCGCCTCGAGCTTGGAAGTTTCCATATCGAGGAGCCGACCGGAAACGACACTGCCAATCCGGAGGATATTGAACTTGTGGTTGTGCCGGCTGTCGCCTATGACAGAAAAGGGAACAGACTCGGAAGAGGAAAGGGATTTTATGACAGGTTCCTTAAATCTACCGCAGCTGTTAAAATCGGTGTGGGATATGAATTCCAGCTTTTCGATGAACTTCCAACTGAGCCGCACGATGTTGGCATGGATGTTATTATAACTCAGAATTCAACCATAATAATTAAAAATGGCGGTTTACAATAAAGATTCGCGCCTTTCTGAGGTTGTGATGGCTCACCCCTCGATAATACCTGTGATCAACAGGTTGGGGGTGAGCCTTGGCGTGGGTGACGATTCGGTCGGAGCGGTGTGTGCCGAAAGGGGCATCGACTCCGCCTTTTTTATTTCTGTGGTGAATACATTTCTCGACGAGAGTTATTTCCCGTCTAATTCAAGAGATACTTTCTCACTTGAAAAAACAATCGACTACCTGAGCAAGACTTCTGTCTATTACCTTCGAGTTCAGCTTCCCAATATAGAGCGCCATTTCGATTCTTTGATTTCAAGAAGCGGCACTGATAATAATCTCGGGCTGCTAAGGCATTTTTTCACTGATATGCGTCATGAGCTTGTGGAGTGTGTCAATTATGATGAGAGATTGCTTTTCCCTGCATTGAGAAACGGGAATGTGCCGTCTGATTGCAATCGCTATGTCAATGCTCATACGGAGGTTGAGGAGAAATTGCATGATTTGCTCACATTTTTCGTGGTGCATCTTCAAGGAGACTACGACCGGAATCTATGCATGGCAGTGGTTTCATCCGTTTTTTCATTGCAGAAAGATGTGAGTCAGAATAACAGGATACGCAATCGCATTCTTCTTCCGATCATAAGGGAGATGGAAGTTAATGGAGATTGTGTAAATCAATGAGCGGGTATGGATGGCATGGCGTGCCTATGCTATTGCTACCGATTTAATGCTGCTAATAGAATGCTTTCTTATGAACAATAAAAGATGCATTGCTCTTGTAGGGCTCTCCACTATTGAAAGTCTTGGAGTGAAATGGATATTGCAGAACAATTGGAACTGCCAGCTTGAGAATTTCTCTTCGTTTTCTGAGTTCATGCCTCTATCAGAAAGTTCTGACGCATTTATTGTCACCCCGGAGATTTTTGTCTCAAATCTTGATTTCTTCTTGCCTCGTAAGCAAAAAACAGTGCTTGTCATGAATGGAAGAAACGAGAAATTCACTCAGGCAGGGGTGGGCATGATTTTCCCTGATTCTGATGAAACGGAGATGAGGGCATTGTTTGAGTCTCTTATAAAGAGCCTTCATGACGTGGATTCCCAAGCCGGAGAACTTTCCGGAAGAGAGATTGAAGTGCTTCGTCTTATATCGGCAGGAAAAATCAATAAAGAGATTGCCGATGAACTTTGCATATCGGTCAATACTGTTATTACGCATCGCAAAAATATCTCTTCAAAACTCGGAATAAAGTCTGCTTCCGGGCTTTCTCTCTATGCGCTCATGAACGGATTGATTTAAAAAAATAATACAAGATATGATTTCGGAATGAAAGTTAAAGAAAAATTATTGTTTTTCGGCAAATTATTTTGGAGTTATAAAAAATTAATCTAACTTTGCCAATAGAAATCCGAGTAGTGCCGGCAGAAGAGCGTGTATGTTGATGACACATTCTGCCGAGCGTATGACTGGAGGCGAAAAATTAACCCGAAAATATAATTTCATCAATAATATTATCTACTAATTTAAACAACATGACTATGATTCGGAAAGTCTTAAGCCTTGCGATGTTCCTTGTGGGAATATTCAGCGTAAGCGCCCAGATGCCAGAGTTGCCGCAGTTGCCTATCGACCCTAAGGTCAAGACTGGCGTGCTCTCTAATGGGTTGACGTATTTCATCATGCACAATGAAGAGCCCAAGAATCGTGCAAACTTCTACATTGCACAGAAGGTGGGATCTTCACTCGAAAATCAAGACCAGCTTGGTCTTGCCCACTTCCTTGAGCACATGGCTTTCAATGGCACAAGCCACTATCCAGGAAAAGACATGCTCAACTATCTTCAGGGCAAAGGTATCCGTTTTGGTGCCGACATCAACGCCTACACAGGTTTTGACGAAACTGTTTACAACATCAATAATGTGCCTACCACAGACAAGGCACTTATGGACAGTGTGCTTCTCGTGCTTCATGACTGGAGCGGCGAGATTCTTCTCGAAGAAGCTGAAATAGATGCAGAGCGTGGCGTGATTCAGGAGGAATGGCGCAGCCGCAACGACGCCACTACAAGAATGTATTCGGCAATGCTTCCTGTAATCTTTAAGGAATACCAGTATCAGCAGATGCCTATCGGCACAATGGATGTTGTTCTGAACTTCAAGCCGGAGGTGCTCAGAGCATACTATCATAAGTGGTATCGTCCGGATCTCCAGGGCATTGTGATTGTAGGTGACTTTGATGCCGACGAAATGGAGAAAAAAGTGAAAGATCTTTTCTCTTCAATACCTAAGGCAAAGAATCCTGCAAAGCGCGAATATCCTTCAGTGAGCGACAACAAGGAGCCTATATACTTCTCTTTCTCTGACCCTGAACTTAGCGCAGCCCGCACAACAATCTCGTTCAAGTCTGACGGCATACCTTTGGAGTATCGCAACACCGAGGTTTATATGCAGCAGGATATGTTGATGACTATAATCTGCGCCCTTATAAACAATCGTCTTACTGATTTTGCTCAGACTGCAGAATGTGATTATTCTTATGCAGGCGTTTATTTCGGTCAGTATTATGTTTCCAAAACTAAAGACTCGTTTAATGTTATCACTCTTCCCAAGAAGGGTAAAACTCAGGAGGCTGTTGCCGACGCTATGGGCATTGTGGCCAGAGGCTGCAAGACAGGATTCACCGACACAGAGCTTGAGCGAGTGTTTACAGAAATTCTTGCAAATCTCGAAAACTCGTATAATGAGCGTGACAAGACAAGCAACGACTCTTTTGGCAAGGCATTGTGTGGCCACTTCACTGACAATGTTCCTCACCTCGGCATAGAGAAGGAATATGAAATCTGGAAGCAGTCTATACCTATGATCAATGTTCAGGTCATCAATCAGATAGTTCCGCAGCTCCTAAGCTCTGAAAATATGGTGGTTGTTACAACCGAACCTAAGCAGGACGGTTTTGAAATCGTAGCGGAAGACGTTATGGTTAAAACCATCAACGACGCCATGAATGCTGAATATGAGGCATATGTAGATGAAGTTATCACAGATCCTCTTATCGCGCAGCTTCCGGCTCCCGGCAAAATAACTAACATGTCTGAAGATGCTAAACTTGGCACAATCACCTATACTCTTTCAAACGGTATTAAGGTTGTGTTGAAACCCACTGATTTTGCTGCCGATGAGGTAATCATGACTGCATTCCGCGAAGGTGGCAAGAGAATATATGCCGCCGACCAGGCTGCCAACGTTCTTATGATGGATGATGCTTATGGATGTTCAAAGATGGGTCCATTCGACCGCAAGACTCTCAATAAGTATCTCGCAGGCAAGAAAGCCAATGTGTCTTTCAGTGTAAATAATTATACTGATGTGCTCAACGGTTATTCCACTGTAAAAGACCTCACAACATTGATGGAGCTTGTCTACACTTCATTCACTGCACTTACAGCAGATCAGGAGACTTATGACGTAGAAATCAGCAGGGCTCTGCCTATGCTTGAGAGCCAGGCTAAAGATCCGCAGACTATCTTCTTCCGTCAGGTTGCCAAGACACGTTATGAAGACAATCCGTTGATGATGTCTGCCGATTATAACACTGTTAAGGCTGCAAAATATAGCGAAGCTCTTGAACTCGTTCATGATGCTCTTAAAAATGCAGCTGAATACACTTTCATTTTCACAGGTAATGTAGACAATGCGACAATCCGTCCTCTTCTTGAGCAGTATATTGCAACTCTCCCTGTAGGCCTTCGCAAGAAGATGAAAGTTGTCACCCCTATAGACCAGCCTTCCGGCAATGTTGACAATGTTTTCAAGCAGCCTATGCAGGCTCCGGCAACTCACGTATTTGACGTTTATGTCGACAATAACCTTCCGTTTAATGCCGCCAATGACGCTAAGGTTAGCCTTCTTGGCGATGTGCTCGGAAATGTATTCACAGAAACACTCCGTGAAGAGGAAGGCGGCACTTACAGCCCCTCTGCAAGCGCAGGCATGAATCCTAACACAGGTGAATGGAACATTGTGTATTACTTCATCACAAATGCCGATCAGCAGGAAAAGCTCATAGGTCGTGCTCATGACGAATTGATCAAGCTTCTTCAGAACGGTACAAATGAGGCTAACTTCAATAAGGTGAAAGAAGCTGCCATCAAACAGCTGGAAATTGCAGAGCGCAACAACCGCTACTGGGACAGCATGATCATGTCTTATCTCCGTGGTTTCGACTACATCACCGGCAGCCGCGAGGCTCTTGAAAACCTTACGCTCGCTGAGTTCAATGAATTCATGAAGAACCTTTATAACGGCAAAAACCGTATTCAGGTTGTGATGGAAGGCGTGGCCGCTGAATAATAACAGTAGCATTATTTAATCATTCACGATTGAGTTCAATAAAACGGGAATTTTCCAAATGGAATATTCCCGTTTTTATCTAAAATTGCAAATAAATAAAATATTATCATGTATAAGCATATATTAGCATCAATTACTGCATTGACGATTATGTCTTTTGCCGATGAGGCTCAGGGTGCTCGAGTGAATCCGCTCCTTGTTCCTTCAGACGCCCCGTTTCAGGCTGTGCCTTTCAATAAGCTGGAATCCCCGGATTATGAGGAAGCTGTGGTAGAGGGCATACGTATCCATAACGATGAACTTGACGCTATTGCGTCATGTGCCGATGCTCCCACGTTTGAAAACACTATTGCAGCTTTTGATAGAAGCGGTGTGGCTCTCAACAGGTCTGTGCTTGCTTTGAGTAACCTTGAGGCTGCTCTCGGCGACACTGTGCTCATGAATATAATGGCCAAGGTGACGCCTCTTATCTCGGAGCATGAAACAGGCGTGTTGCTTAACGAAAAACTTTGGAACAGGATAAAGGCTGTCTATGACAATAAAGACTCTCGAAACGACCTTAATCCCGAGCAAACGCGACTGGTAAGCGAGATTTATAGAAGTTTTGCAGAGAGCGGCGCTAATCTAAAAGGTGATGACCGCGACAAGTACAGGCGTCTCAGTTCTGAACTTTCTGACCTTAACGTAAAGTTCAGCCAGAATATCACTAACGATATGGCCAACCCTGACCGCAGGCTTTGGGTGAAGGAAGGTGACACCGCCGGGCTTCCGGAGAGCATTAAGATAGCAGCGCGTGAGGCAGCGCGCGAGGCTCTTGAGGCAGAAGGAAAGAGTGATGACGAATCGCTTTATCTGTTCACCATGTATATGCCGTCATACAGCCCTTTCATGAAGTATGCCGACAATCGGGAGCTTAGAGAAAAACTTTATAAACTCTATAACACGCGCAATGTGGGTGGGGAATTTGACAATACTCAGATTCTAAAAGACATTGCGAATATTCGTCTTGAGATTGCCAATCTTATGGGCAAGCCCACTTTTGCCGACTATCATCTTCAGGGCACTATGGCGGCCACTCCCGAAGCGGTGATGGAGCTTCTGGAGCAGTTGAGAGAGAGCTACACTGAGCCGATGAAGAGCGAACTCGCAGAGATTGAAGAATTTGCAACGAAAACCGAAGGTGATGATTTCAAATTGATGGCATGGGACTATAGCTATTGGGCCAACAAGTTGAAAAATGAGCGCTATGCCTTTAACGATGAGGACATGAAGCCATATTTTGAACTTGAAAACACCATCAATGGTGTGCTTGGACTTGCAACAAAGCTCTATGGCTACAAGTTTAAGGAGAATAAGAATATTCCGGTTTATCATCCCGATGTCAAGGCATATGAGGTGTATGAAAAAGACGGGGCCATATTAGGAGTGCTTTATGCTGATTTCTTCTATCGCGCAGGCAAATCGCCGGGCGCGTGGATGACAGAATTCCGCACAGAGACTAAAGATGATTCCGGCAGCCGCACTATCCCTTTGATTTCTATTGTATGTAATTTCTCAAAGCCGGTTGGCAATGACCCGGTGCTTCTCACTCCTTATGAGGTTGAAACATTCCTCCATGAGTTTGGCCACGCACTTCACGGGCTTTCGGCTCAGGCTACATATTCTACATTGAGCGGCACCAACGTATATCATGATTTTGTTGAATTGTTCTCTCAGTTCAACGAGAATTATCTGACGGAGAAAGAATTTCTGGACAGTTTTGCCAAACATTATAAGACCGGGAAGAAGATGCCTGAAGAGTTGATTGAGAAATTTGTTCGTTCCAATCAGTTCGGGGCTGCATATGCGTGCATGCGTCAGTTAGGATTCGGATATCTTGACATGGCTTATCACACCATTAAAGAGCCTTTGAGAGCAAGCGCAGACATAGAGGCGTTTGAGGAAAAGGCGCAGGATCCTGTGCGCACGTTTGATGTAGTGGAAGGATGTTTGCTTTCGCCGGCATTTGGCCACATTTTCTCAGGAGGATACGCTGCCGGCTACTATGGATATAAGTGGGCGGAAGTGCTTGATGCAGATGCTTTCGCTGCTTTCCAGGAAAATGGCATATTCGACAATAATACAGCGGGCAAGTTTAAGAAGATGTTGCAGAGCGGAGGCACAGTAGACCCTCTTGAACTCTACAAAGAATTCAGAGGCAAAGAGCCTTCTGTAGACGCGCTTCTTCGTCGCGATGGAATTAGAAAGTGAATAAATTCCTTCATGATATATAAGAAAAGGAAACTCTTCATAAGGGTTTCCTTTTCTTTATCAGTTTAGAAATTCACTCCGAATGTCAGAGACGCGAGAGAGATGTCTTCAGCATCAAGTTCGAGGGCATTGCGATGCCTCTTGTTGAAATGCCTGAATTCATAACTAAGAATAATGTGAGTCTGAAAACGTCGGCTCATAGCGAGATTTATTCCTGCTCCGATAGAAGCGTTCACGTCTCCAAACGTTGGGGCGTCGCCGATAGTGTTGAAAGAGTAGCCAGCTTTAAGAGAAAAAAAGAATAAGCGTGGCCGCTTTGAAAAACTTGTGCGCATCACAGCATATACAGGCACGTAATTGTCGCCTGTTCCCAATGCCCGGTGAATGCCGATTCCAATTCCGGCAATCTTGAAATAATTGTTTTTATAGCCTATCACTGCGTCAACATTGAATGTCGACGAGTCATAGCCGCTTACGTCAATCGATGAGCCAATTTCTGCGCCCCATGAGAAGTGAGAGCCTGCAAGGCTCTTAGATGCGTTTGGGAAGAGGCTTTCCACTTCATTATTGCCGTCGGTTTGTCTGTTGTCGGGATTTTGCTTATTTTCGTTTGATTCTGTTTTATCTGAAGGATTTTCGCAAAATATCTCGGCCAGCGCTAAACCGGAGTCAAATTCTTTTTGTGCGGACGCGGGTAATGAAGAAAAAAATACGCCCATGGTCAACATGGGACATAAAATCCGGTTGTTCATGAGCGTTAGTATTTTTTGTTCACAATTTGAAATCAGTGATTACTCACCGAGATAACTTTTAAGGAGCTTGCTCTTCTGACCTTTAAGTCTGCGGATAGCTTTTTCTTTAATCTGTCGCACACGTTCGCGTGTAAGGTCGAACTTGGCGCCGATTTCTTCGAGTGTCATTTCCTGACATCCTATTCCGAAGAACATTTTTAGTATCTCTCTTTCGCGGTCATAAAGTTGCTTTAAAGCTCTGTCAACCTCTTTTGAAAGACTCTCCTGATTTAGAGTGGAGTCGGCCATAGGGCTGTCATCGTTGGGAAGCACATCAAGAAGAGAATTGTCTTCGCCGTCAACAAAAGGAGCATCGACCGATATGTGGCGACCTGACACTTTTAAAGTGTCGGAAATCTTATCGACCGGAAGCCCGAGTCGGTCAGCCAATTCTTCGGGAGAGGGTCTGCGCTCGTTTTCTTGCTCGAATTTCGACAATTCTTTGCTGATTTTGTTGAGAGAGCCGACTTGGTTGAGGGGGAGTCGCACAATTCGGCTTTGTTCAGCGAGAGCCTGAAGAATCGACTGGCGAATCCACCATACAGCATAAGAAATAAATTTAAACCCTCGGGTTTCATCAAATTTCTGAGCCGCGCGAATAAGTCCAAGATTGCCTTCGTTGATAAGGTCGGGCAGGCTGAGTCCCTGATTTTGATATTGCTTTGCCACCGACACCACAAATCGCAGATTTGCTCGAGTGAGTTTTTCGAGCGCCGCGTGGTCTCCTTTTTTTATTCTCTGTGCCAATTCCACTTCCTCGCTCACAGAAATCAGTTCCTCACGGCCAATTTCCTGAAGATATTTATCGAGAGATGCGCTTTCGCGGTTTGTAATGGATTTTGTTATCTTTAACTGTCTCATATTCCCTTCCAAAAATTGTTGCAAAGTTAGTGGAAAATTTCCACATATGCAATAACTTCAGCAATTTTACCAATTTGTTAACGTATGGAAACGCTGAATGTTGTGTTAAGAGCGTGCTCTAAAAAATCTTTTTGTGAAAAAGAACCCCCGGAAGGCTCAGTGTCCTGTCGGGGGCTCTCGAATTATTGCTATGTTAAGGTTGCTGTGCCTGTGGCTTCAGATGATTATTCCTGCGCAAGATTCACAGCGTAATAATACTTCTTGCCGGAGGGATAGATACCTGTGATAAACATCACTTTATCATCGTCTTCGGTCTTCATAATCTGATTGTAGATGGCCTCTACGTCGTCTGAAGTGTTTACGCTTCTGCCATTGATTTCCGTTATTATGAAACCCTCTTTGATGCCTGAGTCGCGGAATGCCCCATTTTTGAGCCCTGTTACCTTGACACCGTTTGAGATGCCGAGTTTGCGTTTTGTTTCGTCGCCAAGTTTCATGAACGCACACCCTATTTCAGAGAAATCGCCTTTCTTTGTGATTGTGGTGTTGCCCTGGGTGTTGCGCAGAGTGCCTGTCTTGGTCTCTTTCTTATTGTCGCGATAATATGTCACGGTTATCTGGTCGCCCGGACGGAATTTGTTGAGTTGCTCCACAAGTTGTGCAAAACTATGAGTCTCAGTGCCGTTGATTGCGGTGATAACGTCATTTTCGCGAAGGTCAAGCTCTTTGGCAGTGCTTCTGTCGCTCACTTCTCTCACAAGGAGACCGGCTTTAACGGCAGTTATGTCTTTCTCTTTTGCAAGTTTTGCATCAAGTTCTGTTACTGTGCATCCGAGCACCGCACGTTGCACTGTGCCAAATTGGCGAAGGTCGGTCATTACTTTCTTGACAATCGTGGTTGGGATTGCGAATGAGAATCCCGAGTAGCTGCCTGTGTTGGATTAGATTGCAGAGTTAATTCCGATAAGTTCACCTTTTAGATTCACGAGGGCGCCTCCCGAGTTGCCGGGATTGAGGGCTGCGTCGGTTTGAATAAATGATTCGATGCCCATTTTGCCTCCTCTGGAATTATGGCTTAGACTGCGTGCTTTGGCGCTGACGATGCCTGCTGTGACGGTAGAGTTAAAACCGAAAGGGTTTCCTACCGCGAGCACCCATTCTCCGATTTTTACCTCCTCGCTGTTGCCGAATGTGATGGGAGAAAGATTCTCCGCGTCAATTTTTATGAGCGCAAGGTCAGTCGCCTCGTCAGTGCCGATTATTCTTGCTTCGTAGGTGGCGTTGTCGTTGAGCAAGACCTCAAGTTTGTCGGCTCCATCTACGACATGGTTGTTTGTCACAATGTAGCCGTCGTCGGTGATAATCACACCCGAGCCAAGGCCGCTTTGCACAGGCTCGTTGTTGCGCTGTTGCTGACGGGGCTGCTGACGTTCCTGTGGCCCGAAAAAGAAATCAAACATTCCGAACGGGTCGTAGCCTCCGCCGTTGCCATAAGGGTTCTGGCGCTGTGTTGTGAAACTCTTGATACAAACCACTGCATTCACGGTTTTTTCGGCGGCTACAGTGAAGTCTGTTTCAAACGAAGCTCCCGATGACGTGCGAATGAATTGGGGTTGGTTGTTTTCGGCTTGATTGTCGGCGCATGCAGGCGAAACAAGAATCGCCAATACAGCGGCCATTGCCGGAATACTGTATCTCTTCATGTCTTTAAATATGTAGGTTTGCATTATATTATTCTTATGAATGATGTGACAGTGTGGAACTCCGCCACGTCGATTGTTCACATATTTACAATGCAAAAATGTTTCCAATATTACATTGCCGGGGCGTTCTTGCCGGGTGTTTTAAGTTAATTTAATACAAAGCAATTACAAAGTATAAATTTTTTAAATTTTGATTGAAAAATATGAAAAATGCGCTATATTTGCAGTCATGTTTGACATGCGCGTTATTGCGAATGTCGGTAATGAGTAAATTTCATCAATGAAATTATTGTCAATTAAATCTCATAACTTATTTGGTTTTATTGTGGTAGCCATTTTTATGGTTGTCACAAGCGGTTGCCATTCCTCTAAAAAACATGCGGGCGACGCAAAATCGCAAGTGGTTGAAACTGTCAGGACCGGCAAACTGCACGGCATTGAGAAAGACATCGTGGAGGAGGCTATGTCATGGATGGGCACTCCATATAAGTATGCCGGTTCGGAAAAGGGTAGAGGCACCGATTGTTCGGGGTTCGTCGTGAGTGTTTATGAAAAAGTTGCGGGGATAAAACTGCCTCGCAATTCGCGTGAACAGTCGGAATTTTGCAAGAAACTTAAGAAAAGCAGCGTGAGGGCAGGCGACCTCGTGTTTTTTGCCACCGGAAAAGACAAGAACAGAGTGTCGCACGTAGGAATCATGATTGACGATGTTAAATTTATTCACGCTTCCACGAAAAAAGGAGTTGTGGTGTCGGAAGTTACTGCTCCATATTATGAACGCACGTTTATGATGTATGGCAGGGTAGACCGCAATTGAGGTTGCATTTTAGTTCCTTTAGATGCAATAAAATATCACGGTGAATCTGCTTGTAAGATTCGCCGTGATATTATATTGCATTTGTCTATGCTGATTGTTAAAATTCGATGTCGAACTTGTCGAGGAACTGACGAGTCTTGGTGATGTAGTCAGTCATTACAACGTCATCTTCTACAAACGCTACTTCCTCACGATAAGCCTTCATCACATTCTCAATAATCGGGGATGATTTGAGCGGACGACGGAAATCTATTCCCTGAGCAGCGTTCATGAACTCGATTGAAGCGATAATCTTGAGGTTGTCGATTATCTTATGGAGCTTGGTGGCGGCATTGGCACCCATAGATACGAGGTCTTCCTGTCCATTGGAGCTTACGATAGAGTCGCAAGAAGCAGGCCATGCATACATCTTGTTCTGGCTCACAACAGAAGCGGCTGCATATTGCGGAATCATGAAGCCTGAGTTAAGGCCCGGTTTTGCAACAAGGAATTCAGGAAGGCCACGCAGCCCGAGAATAAGCTGAGCCACGCGACGCTCGGAGATGTTGCCGAGTTCGTGAAGTGCCACGCCCATATAGTCGAACACGAGGGCAATAGGTTCGCCGTGGAAGTTGCCGCCGCTCACAACGAGGTCTTCGTCGGGGAACACTGTCGGGTTGTCAGTAACGGAGTTAATCTCGGTGTGAAGCACTTCAGTGACATGGTGCATGGCATCCTTTACAGCACCGTGCACTTGCGGAATGCAGCGGAATGAGTAGGGGTCTTGCACATGAGCTTTCTCTCTCTTGATAATCTCGCTGCCTTCAAGAATCTTTCGAAATGCGTTTCCGGTTTCGATCTGTCCTTTGTGGGGACGAACCTGCTGAATGCAATCCCAGAAAGGCTCTATTCTGCCGTCGAAGGCCTCAAGGCTCATGGCTCCGAATAGGTCGAAGCAGTTCACCATATGCCAGCCGTCGATAAGGGCTTTTATGCCGTTTGAACTCATGAACTGAGTTCCGTTCAGAAGAGCCAATCCCTCTTTTGATTGAAGCTTGATTGGCTTCCATCCGAATCTGTCAAGAATATCGCTTCCTTTCACTCTCTGGCCTTTGTGCATCACTTCGCCTTCACCGATCAAGGGGAGGAAAAGGTTGGCAAGAGGCGCAAGGTCGCCCGATGCACCGAGAGAGCCTCTGTCGTAAACCACAGGGAGCACATCGTTATTGTAGAAATCAAGGATTCTTTCAACAGTCTGCACCTGCACTCCGCTGAAACCCATTGAAAGGGCGTGTGCTTTGAGAAGGAGCATCAGTCTTACGACAGTCTCGTCAACAGGAGTCCCGACGCTGCAGGAATGGCTCTTCACCAGATTTTCCTGAAGTGTGGAAAGTTCTTCTTTAGAGATATGTTTGTTGCATAATGAACCGAATCCGGTTGTTACGCCATAGATGGGTACGGTGTTTTCGTCGGTTTTTTTATCAAGAAAGTCGCGGCAGTGCTGAATCTTTTTGCGAGCTTCGTCAGAAAGAGTCAGTTTTGTGCCGTCTTTGAGTATGCGTTCAATCAAGTCATAAGTCAGAAGACTTGAGCCAATTGCATAAGTTTCTAATTTTTCCATTGTATAGATTTATAGTTTTCTATTTGTTTCTCGCCACGATTTTGCCGTCGTAAATTGTGGTTTGAACACAGTTCATTCCCACATAATAAGGGATGATATGATAATTGTCGCATCCGAGAATCACAACGTCGCCTCTTTTTCCCGCTTCGAGCGAACCGATTTTGTCGGCCATCCCGAGGGCTGCGGCGCCGTTGAGTGTGAGCGCGGTGATTGTTTCCTCAATGCTCATGCCCATATATATGCAGGCAAGCGCGATTGTAAGGGGTATTGAGCCGGAGAAACAGCTTCCCGGGTTGAGGTCAGTGGCCAATGCCACGGCCGCTCCGGCGTCGATAAACTTGCGTGCCGGAGCAAAAGGCTCTTTCAAAGCAAAGGCAGTTAGAGGCAGCAGCGTTGCGACCACGCCTGCTTCAGCCATGCGGCGCACACCTTCGTCGCTCACATGAAGAAGATGATCAGCCGACAGGGCGCCGAGCTCTGCGCTCAGTTCTGCGCCGCCGAGAGTTATAATTTCATCGGCATGAAGCTTGAGAGAATAACCCATTGCGGCGGCTGCCTCAAGGAGTCGTCGAGAGTCTTCAACTTCAAAAACGTTTTTCTCGCAGAACACATCGCAACATTTTGCCTTCCCTTTTACTTTAGGGAGCATTTCATTGATAATGAGGTCAACGTATTCCGCTGTCCTTCCAGAGTATTCTTTTGGAACGGCATGAGCCCCAAGGAATGTGGCAATAAGCTCCACTTTTTGATCAGGCTCTCCGGCAAGTTCGGAAATTGCGTCGAGCATCTTGATTTCAGTCTCGCTGTCGAGTCCGTATCCGCTTTTAGCTTCTACGGTGGTTACGCCCATTTCGCTCATTCGGTCGATAAACCATTGAGCCTTTTTCTTGAGTTCCTCTTTCGATGTGTCGCGAGTGGCGTTGACAGTTGACTGTATGCCGCCGCCACGCTCCATGATCGACATGTATGAATCCCCTTTTAGCCTCCATTCAAACTCATCCGGACGGAAGCCCCCGAAAATGAGGTGAGTGTGAGAGTCTACAAAACCGGGAAGGGCTACATTCCCCTTGGCGTCGATTGTGTCGTAGTGTTCGTCGGGGCGCACAGCCGGTTTCCCTTTCATCGGTCCGGCATAGCTGATTGTGCCGCCGGTGATGATAATGCATCCTTCCGGCTCGACATAAATATCACGCATTTTGTCACCCTTGCTCGACTCAGAGCCGAGCGGGGTGACAATCTTTACGTTTTCGATTATGAGGTTTTTCATAATTACTTCTTGATGAGGTTGCAGAGATATTCCTCATTTGCAAGGAACGGCTCGGTAATCATAAACCCGTTTTCTGCCTGAGTGTCGTTCCATTCTTTCACGGTAGACATGGCATTCTCATTGCGAGCCCAAGAACGGCGTGCCACGCCTCCCATCACGTCCCAAAGCATGGCATTGCGCAGAATTTCGTCAACACGCTCAGAACCGTCGCAGACCATTCCGAATCCGCCGTTGATTGACTTGCCAATGCCTACGCCGCCTCCATTGTGGAGAGCCACGAGGCTCATGCCGCGGGCGCAGTTGCCGGCGAAACATTGGACAGCCATGTCGGCCATCACGTTGGAGCCGTCTTTTATGTTGGATGTTTCACGGAACGGGGAGTCTGTGCCGCTCACATCATGGTGGTCACGGCCGAGCATTATGGGGCCTACTTCGCCGTTTCTGACCATCTCGTTGAACTTCAGTGCAATCTTGAGTCTGCCCATGGCATCCTGATAGAGAATGCGAGCCTCTGTGCCTACAACGAGAGCATTTTTCTCTGCATCGCGAATCCAGTTGTAGTTATCGCGGTCTTGTCCTCGGCGATTGGGGTCGATGCATTCCATGGCTGCCTTGTCGGTCTTCACGAGGTCTTCGTGCTTGCCGCTCAGGCAAACCCAGCGGAACGGGCCATATCCATAGTCAAACAGCATCGGGCCCATGATGTCTTCCACATAAGATGGCCATATGAAACCATCTTTTTCGTCGATTCCGTTGCGGGAAATCTCTTTCACGCCGGCATCGTAGATGGCTTTCATGAACGAGTTGCCATAGTCGAAGAAATATGTGCCGCGGGCGGTGAGGGCTTTGATTGCCTCGAAATGGCGGCGGAGAGATTCGTCAACTTTTTTGCGGAATTCGTCATGATCTTCATGGAGAAGGCGAGTGCGCTCCTCGAATGAAAGACCGGCGGGGCAATAGCCACCTTCATAGACAGCGTGGCAGGAAGTCTGGTCGCTGAGAAGTTCAATCGGTTTGTTGTGGGCAACAGCATACTCAAGAAGGTCAACCACATTGCCGTGATATGCGATGGAAACAGGTTTTTTCGATTTCATTGCCTCCTCTGCCAGGCGGAATGCCTCGGGAATTGAGTCGGTGACTTCCTGAACCCATCCCTGATTCTTGCGGGTCTCAATGCGAGAAAGGTCTACTTCTGCAATGATTGCAGCCGCGCCGGCAATTTCTGCTGCCTTGGGCTGAGCTCCACTCATGCCTCCAAGTCCTGACGACACGAAAAGATGTCCGGCGAGGTCGCCATCCTGGGGCACGCCGAGTTTCATTCGTCCTGCGTTGAGGAGGGTGTTGAATGTTCCGTGCACGATTCCCTGGGGGCCGATATACATCCATCCGCCTGCAGTCATCTGTCCGTAGTTTGCCACGCCCATCTGCATTGCCTCATGCCAGTCGTGGAGATTGTCGAACATGCCCACCATCATTGCGTTTGTGATGATCACGCGGGGCGAGTCTTTCTTGGAGGGGAAAAGACCGAGTGGATGACCGGATTCAACAACGAGTGTCTGTTCGTCGGTCATCTCTTCGAGATATTTCTTAATAAGGTGATACTGGAGCCAGTTCTGGCAAACCTGGCCTGTCTCGCCATAAGTGACCAGTTCGTAGGGATAAAGGGCGATGTCGAAGCAGAGATTGTTGTCGATCATAACCTGGAAAGCTTTTCCTGCGAGGCATTTCCCTTTATATTCATCAATCGGCTTGGCTTTGAGGTCGCCTGCCGGGCGCCAGCGGTAGGCATATATTCTGCCTCGTGTGCGAAGCTCTTCCAAGAATTCAGGAGCAATCTGCTCATGAAGTTCTTCAGGAAGATATCTGAGGGCATTTTTTAAGGCTGTGATTGTTTTTGAGTCAGTGAGTGTGAATCCGCGGTCGGGAGCGCGGCGAATTCCTTCCTTAAACTCTGGATATTCCGGCAATTCTGCCGAAAGAAGTATTCTATTGTGTCCCATGGAGAATAGGTTAAATCATTATTGTTTTTGCAAATTTAGTCATTATTCCATAAATCTCCAATGTCTCCAATATAAATTTTATTCGTCGTCAGGCATTTTTTAAGTATTTTTTAAGTATTTTTCAATTCGATATAATCGATAAAAATAGCGCGGAATGTCTTTATCTGCATTCCGCGCCAATGAAATAACTGCTTTTGTGTCAGATTCCGATTGTCACGCCAATTGTGAGAGGATTGAAATTGACAGACGGGGAGGCATCCATAACCTTCATAGGGGAGTATCTCACATATAAGCCTACTATATTGTTGAATGACAGGCTCCCAAAGAAGTCTACTGTGAATCTTCGCGGGCTAATGGCTTTCGTGAAATCTTCCATCTTATGTCCGTCGGGGTCATCCCACACTGTGAGCAGCGACGCATAAGTGTTGAAATTCAAGACAGGCCCGATTCTTAGGTTTAATGATGATTTGGGTATTGACCAACGGTAAAGCACAGGGACCTGAAGGCTAAACACTTTTAATCGAGAATATTTAGGGGTTACTCCTTCCGGATATTCGCCCCATTCTATTCCTTTATTGTCGTTGGCAACAAGGCGTCTTCCTGCCGTTGTGGCTTTATAATTTCTCCAGTCAAATCCAAGGCCAAACGATATGTCGCTTCTTCCGAATGAATAATACACGTTGATGCAGCTTAGCCAGCTTATCTCGAATGATTTTGACCATTGAAGCCCTTCAGGCGAGCCTTGACCCAGTGGGTTTGTAAGGCCGACACACACACCGAGCATCGACACTCCCCATGGGGATGAGTTGTCGCATAATTCAAGTATGTTATGCCCCGGACGTTTTTCTCTGAAATATCCTTTGCCGGTGTCGGTGTCAGTTTTGATTGAGGCATAAGAGGAATACTCTGTCAATACAGAGTCGATACATTCACCTGACACTGAATCGGTCACTGTCACTTTCATGCCGGCCGGACTTTCTGTTATCAACAGGTTTGACGGAGTGGTGATATGAAGCAGAGTGTCCGGAGCCTCTTGCATGGCAAATATTGATGAGCAGGAGAGGATGGCCGCAGTTATCACTGCTAATATTTTATTCATATAGTTCATAATGTTCTCTTATTGATAATTGCGTTAATCATGTGGAAACTACGAAATTAATGTGCGGTAAATTCTAATCCGATTGACCATGATTTCAGTTCCGGGCCGTATGGCTTGTTAAAAAGTTTCATCGGACTCCAGGAGGCGTAGATTCCAATTCCGTAACATGTCACAGACGCCATGATGTCGGCGGTGAACAAGTTTTGTTGAAGACCTTTGGAGTCAATTTTATATTTGTTGTTTCCTGTTTTGAATTGAGTCATCGCTCTGGCATAGGAGTTGAAATTAAGCACTCCTCCGATAGTTAACAAACCTTCCTTCCCTAAAGGCAGTTCCAGCAACACCGGCACATGGAACGTAAACATGTCGAGCCATGAGTGGTCAATGATGGCGCCCTCTTGCAGCGGGAGCATTTCAAGCCTGTCGCCGGCCATTCCGAAACAGTAGCCGTCTTGCGCGAGGTAGCGAAACATTCCAAATCCCACGCCTGTCGAGAAACTGGGGCCCCTTTTGCCTTTTTGCCATGACACTCCAATCAATTCTCTGAATCCAAGTTCAAAACAGTTTTTTATGTGTGCCTTGTCGTTATAATTAAATCGCCAGCCCCAGTAGGTATGGTCAAAACCTACGACGGCGCGTCTTATTTTGTGTGTTTTTTCCCCTTTGTTTGCATCAAAGTCGCATTCCCTGTTGTCCGGCTTATAGAACGGCACTTCCATGGCCCAGGAGTCGGAGAATCCACAGTTGTCGGTGGAATCATTTTCGGTGACGTCAACCTTGTAATAGTAATACATAGTCTCGTTGTTGCCGTCCAGCGCATTGGCGATAACCTTGGTTACATCGCCTTCGCGCACCACGAGCACTTCATTCACTTTGCTCAGGCACCGGATTGTGTCTGGCTGTTCCTGCGACATGCAGGAGAAAACGCTGCCTATAATTGTCAGCATTGTGATAAATAGTCTGTAAAAACTCCACATATGTTTAATTATTCTTTATTTATTGTAGTTGAAATTTATTTGTTAATCAGTTCCATGATGGAATTTGAATCCATATTGCCCTCAAGGAAAATCAATGTGATTTTTTCCTCACCCACAGGGCGGCGGTTAAGATAGAACAGGTATCGCCTGTGTTCGCCTTTTCCGCCCAATGAGTAGAATCCCACATATAATTGTCCGTCTTTATAAGACACTTTTTTTGATGCTGCTTTCGCTCCGTCTTTTGTCACAGCTCTGTTTATCTTGTCGGCGAGCGAGGAATTGTCGGTCACTGACAGGCTTTTATATTTTTTAAGACCTGACCATTCAAGCTGTTTTCCTGTCATCGACACTTGAGTCACTCCCTTCTGCCCCGAGTAGTCGGCATCGAGAAACTGTGCCACGTTTAATCCTTCTTGTCCGAAAGAGTCGAAGCATCCGATAATTATGACTATTGCCAAGATTATAAATTTTTTCATAAGATTTCCATATTTAATGCGTTGCAGATTTCGTTAAATTCGTTTTCCACTTCTTCGTCAAGAGATTCCGAAGCTTGCGACACTTCTTCAAACTGGCTTGCGATAAGGTGTCTCACAATTTCTTCATTATTTGTTCTGTCGCCGTCGATGCAGGCGAAACATTCAGATTCAGGCGATGATGAGTTTGGGATTAAATTGGAGACTGTGCCAATGGAGAATACAGCTATGACAGCTGCAACCGACACGCCGGCGGCATATCTGTGCCAAGACCGTTTTTTAAGAATTGCCCCTGCATTCTCCGCATTGCGGGGTGCTGTCTGTGTGCGGGCATATCCCATCACGGCAAGTGCCGATGCGCATTCCTCGTCAAGTTCCCGCATTCCCAGCAAAGTGTGAAGCAGAAGTCTCTCCTCCTCCAATGTGGTTTCGCCGTCGAAATATCGTTCGATCAAATTATGTAATTCCGGTTTTTCCATTGCTAAAAATGTTTTTGTTTCAAATATAATTCCCTGAGCGCCTTGCGGCTTCTTGACACAATCAGCCTCACGTTGGCTTCTGAAAGATGATATTTCTCGGCAAGTTCGTGAAACTCCCATCCATCTTTTTCTCTATGAAACAAGATTTCACGGTCTCTCAATGAAAGTCTCTGCGATGCCAGACGATCAACGGCGTTGTACAGTTCGCTTGCATCATCTGCAGCATCATCGTTGTCAGGGATATTATTGATTTCTGACAAAGAAGCCTCCGGGTGACAACTCTTTTTTCGGAAGTCGTCAAGGCGTATGTTGCGGGTGGCCGTCATAAGCGCCCCTTCCGCGTGAGCTTCACACTGTATGGAGCCTCTGCGTGTCCACAGGCGGCAGAACGCGTCTTGCAGCGCGTCGGCGATGTCTGCGTCTTCTTCGTCGTCTGAATCGAGATGAAGCCGGCTTCGAAGCCTTTTGAAGGCTGATGTCAGAAAATCGTTGTTCATTCTCAGAGTCTGTTTGTCCTGAATACGTTTCATCATCAGGTTTGCAACAAAAATATTAAAAATTTTTTTAAAAATTATTTTTTCAAATATTAAAGGCGGATTCATTTTGTCAAATCCACCAATTATCATTATTTTTGCGCATTAAATCTTAATAATCATGAAACGTAACCTAATTCTTTCAATATTGCTTGCGGCAGGCGCATTGGGGGCCATGGCTCAGGATTCTCCAAAATGGCTTCGCGATGCGGCAATATCTCCGGATGGCTCAACTGTTGCTTTCACATATAAAGGCGACATCTTTACAGTGCCCGTGTCGGGCGGCACAGCCAGTCAGCTCACATCAAACAGTGCTTTCGACTGCATGCCCTTATGGAGCCGAGACGGCAAGAATATAGTGTTTGTCAGCACGCGAGAAGGTTCTGACGATATCTTTATCACTCCGGCCAATGGTGGCACGCCCCGCCGGCTCACAACATCAAGCGGAACTGAAAAGCCGCTCACATTTCTCAATGATTCAATTCTTCTGTTCAATGCCTCTTATCTGCCGGGCAAGAACACTGCGCGAGCTCCATTCTCAACGCAGATATATCAGTTGAATGTGAATATGAACTCTCCTCGCCCAAGGCTATTCCTTTCGTTGCCCGTAGTTTCGGCTGATGCAAACTCTTCAGGGCAGTTGCTTTATCAGGATAGAAAGGGTGTGGAAGATGTGCTTCGCAAGCATGAGCGTTCGTCGGTGGCTGCCGATGTGTGGCTTTATGACAAGGGCGACTTCAAGCAGCTCACAAACTTTAACGGCGGAGACCAGTCTCCGGTGTGGGGTAATGGCGACACATATTACTACGTGAGCGAAAAAGATGGCACGTTGAATGTGTTTGAGGCTAAGATTGGCGGCACTTCGGAGCGTCAGCTCACTAAGTTCACAAAGCATCCTGTGCGATCGCTTTCTTCTTCCGACAATGGAATGCTTGCTTTTTCATGGGATGGAGAGATTTATACGCTCAAGCCCGGCAGCGAGCCTCAGAAACTTAATGTGAGGATTATTGCCGATGAATATGACGGCGACCTCGTGAAGCGCTATGTAAATTCCGGAGCTTCTGAATTGGCTGTCTCTCCTGAGGGGAATGAAGTGGCTTTCACGCTTCGCGGCGACCTTTATGTGACATCCACGGATTATAAGACTACAAAACGAATCACCGACACTCCGGCTCAGGAGCGCTCTTTCTCTTTCTCTCCTGACGGCCGCACTATAGTGTTCGACAGTGACGTGAATGGCATCTGGCAGCTCTTCACAGCTAAAATCAAAGATGACAAAGAGAAGGAGTTTGCCTACGCATCTGACATTGTAATCGAGCCTCTTTACAAGTGTGGCACATCCGCAATGCAGCCGCAGTTCTCTCCCGATGGCAAAAAGGTGGCTTTCCTTGAGGATCGCACGATTCTAAGAGTGATTGAACTCGACACAAAGAAGGTTAACACCGCCCTTGACGGAAAATATAATTATTCCTATACAGACGGCGACATTCCATTCTCATGGAGCCCGGACAGCAAGTGGCTGCTTACTACGTATATCGGAGAAAGCGGCTGGAATAATGTGGATGTGGCTATCGCAAAAGCTGACGGCTCGCAGGTGGTTGACTTGTCGGAGAGCGGTTATGCCGACAATAATCCCAAATGGGCGCTTGACGGGAAGGCTGTGACCTATTCTTCAGGGCGCTATGGCATGAAGGCTCACGGGTCGTGGGGAAATCAGGAAGACGTGATTATCATGGCTCTTGACCAGGAAGCATGGGACAAATTCAACTATACTGAAGAAGAGGCCGCACTCGCTGAGAAGGAGAATGGCGACAGCTCTGACAAAGACGGAGACAAGGACTCAAAAGACTCAAAGAAGAAAGATAAAAAAGATAAGAAGAACAAGAAGGGTAAAGACGAAGTGAAGGATGAGTCGAAGGAGACACCGCTTGACCTCGATAATCGTCGCTATCGCACCCGCCGTCTCACAGGGCGTTCTTCAAGCATGGGCGACTATTTCCTTTCTCCTAAAGGCGACAAACTTTATTATGTGGCCGGTGCGACTGAAGGTGGGTATAATATAAATGTAGTCGACCTCAAAGAGGGAGAGACTAAAGTGCTTCTCAAAGGAATGGCGGGTTCGCTTTATCCCGATAAAAAAGGTGAGAATCTGTTTGTGTTGTCATGGAATGGCATCAAGAAGGTGAATCTCGGAAATTCGGAAGTGAAGGATGTGGAATTTGATGCTCCATATGACCGCAAGCCGTCGCTTGAGAGAGAATACATGTTTGACCATATGGCCAAGCAGGTGAAAGACAAGTTCTATGATGAAAACCTCCATGGCGTAGACTGGGACTATTACACCGAGCATTATCGTGAGTTCCTCCCCTATATCAACAACAATCGTGATTTTGCAACGCTTCTGAGTGAAATTCTTGGCGAGCTTAATGCATCGCACACAGGCGGACGATTCTATGCCAACGGCCCGGCTCTAAAAACATCCACTCTCGGTGCATATTATGACGAGGCTTATGAAGGCGACGGCTTGAAAGTGGCCGAGATTTTCCCTCGCGGACCTCTTGCCACAAAGAAAGCCGACATTCATGTAGGCGACATAATAACAGCTATCGATGGAGAGAAAATCGAGGCAGGGGTAGACTATTTCCCATTGCTTGAAGGTAAGGCCGGCAAAAAGGTTACGCTTGATATCCTCAAGCCTGATGGCAAGACCGTGAGGGCATCTGTCAAGCCGATAAGCGGCGGTGCAGAGTCAAACATGGCTTACCAGAGATGGATTGAGCGTAATGAGCATATCGCAGACAGCCTCTCGGGTGGAAAAATCGGATATGTGCATGTAAGAGGCATGGATGGCGAAAGTTTCCAGACTGTCTACGACCGTATCCTTGGCAAATATCGTAATTGCGACGCTATTGTTGTCGACACACGCTACAACGGCGGCGGCTGGCTTCACAATGACCTCGCTGTGCTTCTCAGCGGCAAGGAGTATGTGAAATTCAAGCCGCGTGGCCGCGAGATAGGTCATGAGCCTTTTGCCCAGTGGACCAAGCCGTCCGTGATGCTTGTAAACGAATCAAACTACAGCGATGCACATGGCTCTCCGTTCACTTACAAGACTCTCGGAATCGGAGAAGTGGTCGGCGCCCCGATCCCGGGAACTATGACCGCTGTGTGGTGGGAGACTCAGATTGACCCGACAATTGTGTTCGGCATTCCTCAGGTCACGAATGTTTCCATGGATGGAACTGTGCTTGAAAACACTCAGCTCAATCCCGACATTCTCATCTATAACCGTCAGGCAGACATCGAGAGGGGAGTTGATGCCCAGCTCGAAGGGGCAGTGCGCCACCTGATGGAAAAAACAAAGAAATAATTGTTTTAAAAATACGTTCTAAGAGAGTGTGGCGGAACAATCCGCCACACTCTCTTACTTTTGCAATGTTATCATGATTCCTTTTATTCATCTACACGTCCACTCTCAATATAGCCTTCTTGACGGGAAGGCATCGATTCCTGAACTTGTCGACAAGGCTATCGGCGACGGAATGAAGGGCATTGCCCTTACTGACCATGGCAATATGTTTGGCATCAAGGAGTTCTATAATTATGTGAATAAAAAGAACGGAGGAAAGCCCGATGAAGAGAAGTTCAAGCCTATTATCGGCTGTGAAATGTATGTGGCCCGGGAGAAGATGACCGACAGGAAAGACAAAAGCGACAACGGCACGCATCTTATTGTTCTTGCAAAAAACTATAAGGGTTATCACAACCTTATTAAACTCGTGAGCAAGGCATGGACTGACGGTTACTATTATAAGCCTCGCACAGACCGTGAGCAGCTTGCTCTCCATGCCGAAGGGCTGATAGTGTGTTCTGCTTGCATAGGTGGAGATGTGCCTCAATTTGTGATTCATGACGACCTGCAGGCGGCCGAGGAAAGGATTCTTTGGTATAAACAGACTTTTGGCGATGATTATTACCTTGAACTCCAGCGGCATCTTACATTTAAGGAAAATGCCAACCGCGACACATATCCGCTTCAGGTTAAAGTGAATGACTTCCTGCTCAAGATGAGTGAGAAGCATGGCATAAAAGTGGTGGCCACAAATGATGTGCATTTCACAAACGAGGAGGATGCCGAGGCACATGACCGGCTGATATGCGTGTCGATGCAGAAGCGTTTCAGCGAGCCGAGAATGCACTACACCAAGCAGGAGTGGCTTAAATCTACGGAGGAGATGAACAAGATCTTCGAGGATGTGCCGGAGGCTCTTTCCAACACGATGGAGATTCTTGACAAAATCGAGTTCTATTCTATTGACCACGGCCCCATCATGCCTAACTTTGCCATACCGGAGGAATTTGGCACAGAGGAGGAATACAGGAAGCGCCTTTCGGAGGAAGACCTGTTCAATGAGTTCACGAGAGATGAAAACGGCAACGTGGTTCTGCCGCAGGAAGAGGCTGAAAAGAAAATCAAAAGGCTGGGTGGATACGACAAGCTTTATAGGATAAAGTTTGAGGCGGACTATCTGGAAAAGCTTACCTGGGAGGGCGCTAAAGAGCGTTATGGCGACCCGTTGCCTGAAGATGTGAAGGAACGTCTGAAATTCGAGCTTTATATAATGAAGACCATGGGTTTCCCCGGTTACTTCCTCATTGTGCAGGATTTCATTAATGTTGCAAAAAAGCAGCTTGGAGTGAGCGTAGGCCCGGGACGTGGCTCGGCTGCCGGAAGCGCCGCAGCATATTGCCTCGGCATCACGCAAATCGACCCTATAAAGTATGATCTCCTGTTTGAACGTTTTCTGAATCCCGACCGTATCTCTCTTCCAGATATCGATGTCGATTTCGACGATGACGGTCGTTATGTGGTGCTGAAATATGTGACAGAGAAATATGGAGCCGAGAAAGTGGCTCATATCATCACATATCAGACCATGGCCACTAAGTCGGCCATAAAGGATGTGGCCAAGGTGATGGAATTGCCTTTGCCTGAATCCAACCGTCTTGCAAAACTGGTGCCCGACCGTCTGCCGGATGTGAATGGGAAGGCTCCCAAAATCAATTTTAAGAATTGTCTTGCATATTGCAAGGAGTTTGAGGCTGAGACTCACAATGAGAATCCGGTTGTGAGAGAGGTCATGAAGTATGCAGGGCAGCTGGAAGGTAATGTGAGGGGCACAGGCATACATGCCTGCGGCGTGATTATCGGAAGGGATGACATAACCGACTGGGTGCCTATATCTATGGCAACGGATGCCGACGGCACAAAGGTTATCTCGACCCAATATGAGGGTAGTGTGATAGAGGAGACCGGCCTTATAAAGATGGACTTCCTCGGCCTGAAAACTCTTTCAATAATTAAAGAGGCGCTCGCAAATATCAAACACACTCGTGGCTTTGACCTTGACATAGAGAAGATCCCTCTTGACGATGCGCCTACATTCAAACTTTATTGCGAAGGTCGCACCACGTCTACTTTCCAGTTTGAGTCGGAAGGGATGCAGAACTCTCTCAGGGAGCTGAAGCCCTCAAAGTTTGAAGACCTCATTGCCATGAATGCGCTTTATCGTCCGGGTCCCATGGATTATATCCCTTCGTTTATCAAGCGAAAGCATGGAGAGGAGCCTATTTCCTATGATATCCCTATCATGGAGAAATATCTTGAGGAGACCTATGGAATCACTGTTTATCAAGAGCAGGTGATGCTTCTGTCGCGTCTGCTTTCAAACTTTACGCGTGGCGAGAGCGATATGCTTCGCAAGGCCATGGGAAAGAAGCAGATCGACAAGATGGCCAAACTGAAGGTGAAGTTTATGGACGAGGGGCAGAAAAACGGGCACAAGGCTGAAGTGCTCGAAAAAATATGGGCCGACTGGGAGAAGTTCGCATCATACGCCTTCAATAAAAGCCATGCCACATGCTACACATGGGTGGCATATCAGACGGCCTATCTAAAGGCTAATTATCCGGCAGAATACATGGCAGGGGTCTTGAGCCGTAATCTGGGGGTCGCCGACAAGCTCAAGAAGATTATGGACGAGAGCATACGCATGGGCATACCTGTGAAGGGCCCGGACATAAATGAGTCGATCGAGAAGTTCGGTGTGAACCAGAAAGGTGAAATCCGATTCGGTCTCGGAGCAGTGAAGGGCGTGGGCGGCAATGCCGTGAGCGCGATAATTAAAGAGAGAGAAGCCAATGGCCCTTATAAAGATATTTATGACTTTGTGGAAAGAGTGAATCTCAGCAGCTGCAACCGCGCGTCGATAGAAAACCTTGCATTGGCCGGCGCGTTCGACAGCATGGGCTACAGGCGTGAGATATTTGTGGAGCCTATGTTTGATTCCACATATACCGACTTGCTCGTGAAATATGGGCAGACAATACAGAACGACAAGAATTCCATGCAGGCCAGCCTGTTTGGCGATATAGAGCCGATCGAGACGGCAAAGCCTCCTATTCCTCAGGTCACTCCATGGAGCAATCTCAAACTTCTTGATGAAGAGAAGAGGCTTGTCACCATCTATTTGTCGTCGCATCCTCTCGACCCTTATTACATGGGAATAACTTATGGATGTAATTGCACTTGCGGGGATTTTGAGGAGAAAAAAACGGCGGGTGCGAAATTGACAATTGGCGGGCTTGTGACGGAGTTCAGCGTGCGCAATGACCGCAACAACAAGCCGTTCGGGTCTCTTGTGGTGGAGGATAAGACAGGGTCGATTTCTTTCAGAATCTACAAGAATCTTGAGTTCTTTCAGAGTAAACTGGCGGTCGGAAATGTGGTGTATCTCAAGGTTAATGTGGCGGCATCGCGCTATGACCCCACACGTCTGTATTCCGACATAGAAGAGGTGCTCGATTTGGCGAAGATTGAGCCTGGAATGGCTAACACTATCACGATTCATCTTGACCATAATTTCGACACGGAGAAGTTCTTCAGCGAGTTGCTTTCATTCAAGCCTGACAAGCGTCCCGGAGATCTGTTTATTGACATATACAATCCCGAGACACGTCAGGTTCTTACTGTCCATTCCCGTAGAAAATTCCCGATAACGAAAGAACTTGTGGATTTTTTGTCTGACTGGGGCGTGAAATTTAGAATCACAACCGTCTGATTGCTCGCAATCTAAGTAATTCAATTGCTCTGTTCTGCGAGGAATGTTGTCGGCGTATATAAAAGTTCTTCCCAAAAGATTTCTGCTAAGAAATCTTTTGGGAAGAACTTTTAGTTATTTTTTATCAGTTTGCAACAGTGGTCTTGAAAGAGAAGGAACCGTTGTCTTTGTTGACTGTTTTCACTATATAAATGCCTTTTGTGGCATTTTGAATATTCAACTCGTTTCCACTGTTTTGGGATATGAGTCTGCCTTAGGGCGTTTGAGGCATGACAATTATGGAATATCTTGGCGAGATAATAGCAAATGATTTTGAAAATGATTGTTAACGCGCGTGTTTGTGTATGAAACAATGGAGCCTGTTCTATTGATTATCAGCGGAAGAGAAGAAGAGTGGAAAAGAAAGAGTTATAAAGGTTGTCGGATTCAAAATTATTTCTTACTTTTGAGGAAATTTTTAACCCTAAAACTAATAGAAGATATGGCATTGGAATTTACTGACCAGACCGCTCGTGAGGCTATCGAGTCCGGCAAGGCTGTAGTTGTTGACTTTTGGGCAACATGGTGTGGCCCCTGCATTAAGCTTGGCCCCGTTGTTGAGGAGCTTGCAGAGAAGTATGCAGACAAGGCAGTTATCGGCAAACTTAACATTGATGACAACGACGAAATCGCAAGCGAAAACCGCGTGCGCAACATCCCCACAGTATTGTTCTTCAAAGATGGCGAACTTAAAGACCGCAGCGTTGGTTTGGTAAAACTTTCTGACCTTGAAGAGAAACTTGCAAAGATTCTCTAATCAATATCAAAAAGAAAATAACGGGAGGAGATCTCATGAGATCTCCTCCCGTTATTTTCTGTTCGCCCGACATGGGCATAATCTAACGACGCGAGTTCGGGATAAGAACTTTATGTTTTTCAACCAAGCAAAAGACATAGAGTATTGGGCGGCCTTTCAAGGTCG
>VSPM01000017.1 GCA_009775365.1 Muribaculaceae bacterium | reverse complement strand
CCAGAATTTTTTGTTTTCTTCACACATTTTACTAAAAAATGTTGAATCTGACGGTCAACACTTTTCCGGACTAGACACTGCGCATAAACTACACTCACAAGAATCTGTCCCCTTCGATAGTCGATGAGGTCAACGCCTTCATCTCCACCGCGAACCGTGGAAAGATAACCATCCTTCCACGGAAGGTATGGCAAGAAAAAATTGACAGGTCTTTCTCAACCACTTTATACTCAATTCTCGACAGATTCAAGGAAGAGGGCTACAAAGTGGAATACTGGAGCCCGATTTCAAATTATATGCCGTGCTATGCCAGCAGTAAATACTATAATGCATTTAATTTTAACGGCAATGTGGTAAAATGCACCGCGTGCAACGACCTATATGATGACAACCCGAGAGGCATCCTTCTTGAGGACGGCACGATTGAATGGAGCGGCCGGTTTGACGAGAGGTACACAGAGCCGACATTCTGCAACGAGCGGTGCCTGAAGTGCAGGAAGCTGCCAATATGCATGGGGCTATGCCCCAAAGAGCATGTCAACGGAAGCTCCTATTGCAAAGAGGAGATCATGGACTCCCCTTTCTCTGACTCTATAGTGAATTTCATTGACCGATGTTATAAAAACGACTGAAAAATCTTATAGTCTCAAAAAAAATAGGAAATATACTTGCATATTGACGATGCGGACGCTAACTTTGCAAGGCAGACGCGCCATCGTCTGTATTCCCTATTCACACCTAACCACATTTTTATTTATGAAAAAGATGTTACACTACCTGCATGTGCCCTTGTTCCCGTCCCGCATTATCGGATCAATCTTGCTGACAGCGGCGTGCGCCGCATGGCCGCTTGCCCCCCTTGCTCAAGAAAAGGGGGACACCGCCACCGTCGACCTCAAGGAGGTGGTCGTGGAGGGGCAGATGCAGCGGGCCACGGCGGAAAAGGTTACATACAAGCCCTCTACAAGGGTGAAGAACGCCTCTCAGAACGCCATAGAGCTGCTGAAGAGGATGGCCATATCGCAGCTTAACGCTGACGACGTGGCGATGACAGTGAAGACAGCTGCGGGGGAGGACGTGAGCCTGTTCATAAACTATGCCCCCGCCACTCCGGAGGACATCCAGGGGATGCGGATGTCGGACGTGCGCAGCGTGGAGTATCTCGACTTCCCCACAGACCCGAGGTTCAGAGGCGCCCGGCACGCAGTCAATATCATAGTGCAGGAATATGAGTACGGAGGCTACACGAAAATCTCCGACAGGCAGTTCCTTCTACAGGATTTCTCCAACCAGGCCTCCCTGTTCTCGAAGTTCGCATTCCGGAAAATGACATACGACCTCTACGTCGCCGCCAACAACGTCTCCTCATCCCATCTGGGCCAGTCACAGACAACCACTTTCTCGCTCCCTTCAGGAGATGTCACCAGAAAACAGGAGTTCCTCTCCTCTGATTTCAAACATGTCTCAATCCCGGCCACCTTCAGGGCCGTCTACAGCACAGACAGACTCCGCATCTCCAACACCATAGGCTACAGCTTCAACGACCGCTACCGCTCTAAGAGCGAGGGCCGGCTGTTATTCGAGCCGGCGAACGGGGCAGACTATACATATGAAGACAACACCCCTTATGTGTCGAGCACATTGTCATGGAAAGGGGACTACTATTTCTCGCTGCCGAAAGGATGGAGCCTTACAGCAGACCCTTCTTTCGTCTACACCCACAGGAACTCCTACAGCTCCTACTCCACATCAGTCCCAGGCTCTGACCACATAGTCAACGATGCGAGGGAGAATGCATATCAAGCGCGACTCGGCGTAAACGCGAGGAAAGTGTTCAACGGGATTCACACCCTGTCGGCAGATGTGTCAGGGGAAGGCAGCATAAACGACGTGAGGTATTACGGCTCGTCGCCATACGACTCCGATTTCTCATCCTATATTATTTCTTCAGAAATCGGGTACACCCTTGGCCTCCAAAAATTCAGGTTAGATGCAAGTGTCACATTAGCCGGAAATTTCATAAAGACCAACGGAGAAAAGTATAACGACCTGTATCCCGTCATTCATCTTTCAGGCACATATGCCCCTACTCAGAAGAACTATATGTCCTTAAGTTTGAATTACGGCACGTCGTCGCCGCAGATAGCGGAGCATTCGCCTAACGTGATACAAGTGAACGAGCTGTTATTCCGCACCGGCAATCCTCTGATTAAAAACAACAGGTATTTAGGAGCCAACGCAAATTACACCTTCCTGCCCTCAAATAAATTCTCGGTCACCGCCTATGCCTCTTATTACGGGTCTTACAATCGCGCCGTGACAACTTATGAGCTTTACGACAACGGGAGAGGAGTGATCAGGTCATATCGGAACAGCGGGGATTTCACTGTCTTGAACTTCGGAGTGAACGCCGTGCTGAGGCTGTTTGGCAACAGCCTCATCTTTCAGGCGTCGCCGTATTTCGGCCGCAGCATCTCCACGGGCTACATTGATGACTCCAAGAATGTGTTTGCGGGCACTATTGCCGGTCAATACTACATTGGCAACTTCAATATCATTGTCGGATATACCACAAGATACCATAACCTTTATGAGAAAACAGGCGTCTATCTCACAAACCGGAGCTCTTATTACCTTCAGGCCGGATGGTCGAAAAATTCATGGAACCTGTCCGTGTCTGTCCACAACCCGTTCAGGAGCCGGTACGACGGAAGCTGGGCCGAGCTGCACACCCCCATCTACTCTGTCCTGACCACCACATTCAACGGCAATTACAGGCGGGCACTCGGACTGTCCGCCACCTACACCTTCGGCTACGGGAAGAAAGTGAGTCGCGGAGACGAGGTGGGGAGCCAGTCTGACGCAGGATCAGCCATCATGTAATAAGGGTGTCAAAAAAATATGTCCTTCAAGTTCGTCAGACAAAAAGACTCCATGCAATGCGGGGTGGCGGCTCTTTCCATGGTGTGCCGCCACTTCGGCATTGAATACTCCTTGCGTTTTCTCGACTCCCTGTGCCACGCCACAACGGAGGGCGTGTCGATGAAGGGGATGGCGGATGCCGCAAAGAGCCTCGGGCTTGAGACCTCGACTGTAAAAATCGGAGCCGGCTCACTTCTGAAAAGCCCCCTCCCTGCCATACTGCACTGGAATCAGAATCATTTCGTGGTGTTATGGAAAATATCTAAAGACGGCGCACGCTTCTATCTGGCAGACCCGGCAAAAGGGAAAATATGCTATTCGTGTGCCGAGTTTCTGCAGCACTGGGCATCCGGCGACGACAGAAAAGGGATCGCCATGTTTTTTGAACCTTCTGATAAATTTGGCACAGTCAGAGAGCTTGGCGGAGGCGAGAAACGGTCATTCCGTTTCCTTGCCGAATATATGCGCCGGCACATACGGCATCTCGCAGTGGTTGTGTTCACGCTTCTGTCGGGATGCGCGATGCAGCTTGTGATGCCTTTTCTTACGCAGTCGATAGTGGATCGAGGCATCAACGATAAGAATATCGGATTCATATGGCTTGTGCTTCTTGGAGAGTTGATGATAGTTGCGGGACGCACGCTTGCAAACTTCGTGCGCTCGCGGCTATTGTTACGGATCTCGATGAATATAAACATTGACCTGGTAAGCGATTTCATCAGGAAGCTCCTCAGGCTTCCCATGTCTTTTTTTGACATCAAACTGATTGGAGATCTGCTCCAACGCATGAATGACCACAGCCGGATGCAATCATTTCTTACAGGGCAGGCGCTCAGCATTGCCTTTGCTGTTTTAAGCTTTATGATCTTCGGTGCGGTGTTGCTGATTTATGACCCGTTGCTGTTCGGGGTTTTCATTGCCGGCAGTGTGGCCTACGGGGCTTGGACCGCTATATTTCTGAAACGGCGAAAGGCCATTGACTATGAACTTTTTGAATGTCAGGCACTGAGCCAGAACCGCACCTACCGCCTTATAACCTCAATGCAGGAAGTGAAATTGCAGGACTGCGGCATAAGACACCGCAAAGAATGGGAAGACGCCCAGACAGACTTTTATAACGTGCAGATGAAATCTCTTCGGCTTCAACAATCGCAGGAAGCCGGGGCCATATTCATAAATGAAGTCAAGAATATCCTTATAACGGTTCTGGCGGCCACTGCAGTTATAAAAGGCGTCATGTCGCTTGGCGCGATGCTTGCCGTGCAATATATAGTCGGGCAGCTAAGTTCTCCGGTGGAACAGATGATGCAGTTCGTCTACTCGATACAGGATGTGAAAATATCACTGGAGCGAATCAACGAGATTCACGACGGGGTTGACGAAGATTCAGGCAGAGAGGAAACGAACGTTGCCAACAATGCCAACAAGTCGATATCCTTTGATAAAGTCTGCTTCAAGTATGATTCGCATGCACTTGTCAACACACTTGAGGATATATCATTTGATATTCCGGAGGGAAAAGTCACAGCTATTGTCGGTGCGTCCGGGAGTGGGAAAACCACATTGATAAAACTCATTTTAGGATATTATCAGATCAATGCCGGGGTATTGAAGATTGCCGGGAATGACATGAATCGGCTCAATCTTGAATGGTGGCGCAGGCAATGTGGAGTCGTGATGCAGGACGGGGTTATATTTTCAGAGTCTATAGAAAGAAATATTGCAGTGAGCGATGGAGAAATAGACAGAAACAGGGTTGAGGAAGCTGCGATGGTGGCCAATATAAAAGAATATATCAACTCTCTGCCATTGAAATATGACACTAAAATCGGGCCCGACGGAGTTGGGCTGAGCCAAGGACAGAAACAAAGAATCCTGATCGCCCGCGCCGTCTATAAGAATCCCCCTTTCATTTTGCTCGACGAGGCCACGAACGCTCTTGACGCTAAGAACGAGCGCGTGATAGTGGAAAATCTTGCGCGCTTCTATAAAGGAAGGACAGTGGTCGTGGTGGCCCACCGCCTCTCCACAGTCAGAGACGCCGACAAGATAATTGTGCTTGACGGCGGCAGGGTGGCAGAAACCGGCAGCCATGAATCGCTCATACGAAAGCAGGGAGCGTACTACACACTCGTGAAGAACCAGCTTGAATTAGGCACATGATGACGGGGCATTTTTTATAATCTCAGATTAAGGGGCAAGATTCTCTGCTCCTTGAAATCCCTCATCCAAAATTTAAAATAATTTAAGTTATGGTGATTAAACTTTTGTATAGGCAATTTGTCTTATATTTACATTGTCGGCGCGGCCATGAGACCCACCCCCCCGGGTACAGTAGACAAATGGATAAGCGATATCACTGATATCAATGGAAATATTATTGAATATGCCTATACAAATGAGGTAATTTCTGAATCCACAGCAATCTTAGACATTTCTATGAACTGGGGATGGGATGGCAACTACGATAACACTTTCTATAACCCTACTAAAGATTGGAGTGCCGGAGGATACGATTTCAATCTAAATCACCGTTTATTTGTAAGAGATAATTAATAACTCGGGTGTTCAGTAGAATGTTCCAACTTTTATGTTCTTTTTATAGTTGTAATATTTTATATATCAGTAAAATATCCTCAATAAAATCGCTAATTTTTGAGTTGAATTTTACCATGTTTTTCAACATTGTTCTATTACACAGAATCACTAATGTATATCAGGAACTTATGGCTATTCACTCATGATTTTTGATTCAAAAATGAGAACATAGAACTGAACACCCTAATTAATAACCATTTTAATTTTTTAATAATTTGTATGAAAATTTTGACTTACGCCTGCTTGATGCTATGCATCTTGAGCGGATTCTTGTTTTCGGCTTGCTCCGATGACAATGACCAATCAGAGATTGAGACCAGACGGCCTATCGAACTATCTCAACAAACCAGAGCCACTGCTGGCGACTTGCTTGAATTCTATGTTAATTTTACCATAGACATGGCAAAATCAGGAGACGCTGACATCAAAAATGAAAACATTGCGGTGTCCCCAATATCTGCTGCAATGGTGTTTGCAATGACTGCCAACGGGATAGAGGGCAGTAATCAAAAAGAATACTTGGAATATCTCGGCACTTCTGACTTAAATGCCCTTAACAGCCTTTGTGCTTCTCTCATTAGTCAGCTTCCTGAGGCAGATAAAAAGGTCAGCCTGAATCTTGCAAACTCTATCTGGGCAAACAAATGCTTCGACAACAATTTGTCGCAAGATTATGTATCGGACATGAATCTATATTTTAATGCAGAGATACAAAATATGGACTTTATGAACGACTATGACAACACACTGCTATCAATCAACAATTGGTGCGCTTCCAAAACAGGTGGAATTATTGAGACCAACTTTAAAAATCTTAATACAAACACCTTGGTCATGCTTTTGAACGCAATGTCTTTTAAGGCTCCATGGAACAACAAGATATTCGATGCCTCTCTTACCAAGGCCGACATATTTCATGGCTCAAAAGGTGATTCCGAAGTGATGATGATGGAGTCTGAATTCTATCAAGGAGACTACACCAATGACGGAGACTTTGAATATTTCAATATTAAGTTTGGCAATAAGGCTTTCTACATGGAAATAGTGCTGCCGGCCGAAAACATGTCAATTCAAGAGGCAACCGAAAAACTCTCGTATGAAAGAATGCTTGCTCTTCGCAAAGAAATAACAAGCACTTTTATCAAAACTTATATGCCAAAGTTCTCGATAAAGAACAACTGCGACATTAATAAAATGTTTGAAGCCACAAATCGCCGGGAGATAATCAACAACCTGGATTTCACCATGTTTTCACCTCAAATCAACGGAAATATATGCTTCTCTCAGTCAACTTCCATATCTGTTGATGAATCCGGGGCAGTCGCCGCTTCCGTCACTTCCGGTGATATTCCAATAATAGCGCTTCCCGTGGAGGATAAAGTGACTGTGAAAATCGACCGTCCTTTCTTCTTCTTCATAAATGAATACAGCACCGCCGCGTGCATCGTTTCAGGGAGAATTGCCAATATTTAAATTATCCTTTACAACTTGCGGGGAAAGAATCTTTTCGATGAAATATATTCTTTCCCCGCAAGTCAGATGTTTTAGGAGGGTTTTGAAATTCGCTATATAGGAGAATAGCTTAGAATATAGGGCATAGAATAAAAGTATCACGCTCCGGGCGTCCATACAATTGCGTATGGCCCGCCCGGAGCGTGATGTTCTATAAATTATTTTCTCTACAAAATGCAGGGAGCCACACTCCCTGCACACAGAGCGTCATGCTACGCGTTGTCAGTTGCCGGTTCTCTCTATGAGCACACCGTCCACGAGGGCATGGTTGGTGGCGAGATTCATGTTGTGGTCCTCAGGATTGTAAACCAGCTTCACCTCATGCTCCCCGTGCGCAAGACGCACACGAACCGTGTTGGTCATGCCCCAGTCGTTCCAGTTCCCCACTCCGCGCTGCGGCATGACTATGGTGCCTACGTCCACACCGTCTACATACAGGCTCCTTATCGCCGCCTTGTTCTCCGTGTTGACAGGCCCGTTGCCGTTGGCATAGCGGAATGAAATCGCATATTCTCCTTCAGGCATCGACGCCTCTTTGTTCTCAAATCTTGCGCTCACATCGCCACTCTTCGTGTCGGTCTCTGCGAACCCATTTCCGCGATACCCCTCTACAGGCTTTTCAGGCGCGTAGGAGACCTCCGGAGACGCCACGGCAGTGTTCTCCCCTGCCATCTCCCCAAAACGCGCTGTGCGGTTGCTGCGAGGCTCTGAGGCGAAACTCTGAGTACCGTCGCCGGCCACACCTATCACCTGCCACTCTCCCTCCACAATCGCAGGATAAGAGGTCTGGCGCGTACGGGCAACTTCCTTGCCGTCGCAAAGCACGATATACTCGGCTATATACTCGATAGGGTTCCACTGAAGAAGATTGTTTACCGGCACGCCGGGAGCGTTCACACTGTCGTCAAAACTGAGCCACGCAATCGGAGTCAACGGAGCCTTCGAATTCGACACGCGGTTTATGCTCATGGCCGGAATCGGCTCGTTGTCCATCTCGACCACTATGTCGCCGCCATTCTTGAGAAGCTTGGCCGGGATTACTTTCCCCTTCTCCGGATAATAAGACTTGCCGTTGACAGAGATGCCATGCACTCTGTCGCCATAACCTTTCACTGTGATATTAAGCCGCGCGCCTCTGTAAGGAAAGTTGGAGAGAGTACGCTCTCCGGCAAATGCCTTAGGAACAAACGGCTCTATTCTCAGACCGTCTTTCTCGAAATGGATTCCGAAAAGTATGCGGTTGGTCAGCGCGATGTTTCCGGCAAGACTCCAGAGCATATTCGACGAATTGAGCTCCGTGAATATGTCGCCGTTGTCGAGATTGAAGTTCTCCTTGTTGGTGGCGAAAAGAGCCGCCGGGCGCACTATGGAGCCGATGCCTTCCACAACGCCCTGCTCATTCCCGGCCTTGGCCTGCGCCAGTGTCCAGTAGGAGCCTACGAAAGGCCATAGCGCATTGTTGTGATAGCTCGGCATGTCCGAGATCTGAGGATAGAAGATAGCCGGGCCGAACTTCGTGACCGGGTTGCTCTCGGAAATCGACTTCTGATGCTCCGCAGGGGCTATGTCATAAAGAATCGACAAAGCCTCGCCGAGAGTCTCCGCGCGAGGGTTTAGAATCTTGTTGTCGCGCCCGTAGGTGTACATTCCGTAATAACCCTTGTCGGGCATCCAGAATGTCTTGTCGATAGCGGAGGAAAGTTCCTGCGATGATTTCAGATATTCGGCGGCCTCCTTCTTTTTGCCAAGCACGCCGGCCATCTCAGAGGCACACTTCAAAGCAGCGGCATAGAGCACGTTCGTGCCCATGGCCTCGCTCTGCGAGATGTCGGCGGTCTGCATCCATTTCGGATAGCTCTGCTCACGCCAGTCTATGAATGAGGTCTCCCCTTTCACAAGGCCGTTCTCGCTCACGATGGTCTTCGCATCCTTGGCTATGGAGCGCTCCACAACCGGGAACACAGTCTCAAGCCATTTCCTGTCGCCCGTCACTTTATAAATCTCCCACGCGGCCACAGTCCAGATCATGCGGTCGGTCGAAATCGGCCAGGCACCTCCCGAGCCGGTGTCCTGTATAATCTGCCCCTCGCTGTTGATCTTCTTCAGCAACGAAATCATCGACGCCTCGGGCTGCAGGGCAGCCATGGAGAGAATGATTGAATAGCTCACGTCGCGGGTCCACACGCCGGCCCACTCCTTACCCGTGCGCAGCGTGGTGTCAGGCTCCACGGCGTTGACCATCTCGTCGAGGCCCATGTTGTAGACAGCCTCCATGAGCGGGTTCCCGCCGGAGAGGCGGGGATAGGCGGAGAGGTCGTTCTTGCGCCTCCACGTCTGCTCTATGGGCATGAAATAGCCCGGGCGCCCCTTGTAGGTGGAGCGTATCTCCTCCGGGCTCACGGCCCATGCCTTGAACTCATCCTGGTAAAGAGTGTCACCCTTCCAGGTGTAGGCATCGGTTGAGACCACCACATCTGCCGTGGCGGCACCGGCAGACAGGGCGCCGGCCAATATGGCCACGCCGCCTGCCACGGTTCTGATCTCTGTTCGTTTCATCATGTTGTTATTTATTCTGTCAAGCATTATTGGTGTTGATGTAATTTGCATCTATTGCTTCCTTCTCTTGTTGCCGCCCCTCGTGCGCTTCTTACCCTTGTCTTTCGGGTTATGGCGCGGGTTCTTGCTCTTCACCTCTTTCAAGGGCTTGTTGGGGTTCCCCTCGTCGGTGACGAGAGCGAAATCGAGCTGCTTGTGGTCGAGGTCGGCGCGGGCCACCTGCACCTTCACGATGTCGCCGAGAGTGTATCGGTTGTGATACTTCCTCCCCACAAGGCAATAGTTCTTCTCATCGAAGTCATAATAGTCGTCGGCAAGGTCGCGCACAGGCACAAGCCCCTCGCATTTATTGTCGTTGAGCTCCACATAGAATCCCCATTCTGTCACGCCCGAAATCACGCCCTCGTAGATTTCGCCCAGGCGGTCCTTCATAAACTCCACCTGCTTGTAGCGAATCGATGCACGCTCGGCGTTGGCGGCAAGCTGCTCCATGTCTGACGAATGGCGGCATTGGTCTTCGAGCTTACCCTTGTCGGTGCTTCGCGCCCCTTCGGCATACTTGGCCAAAAGGCGGTGCACCATCATGTCGGGGTAGCGGCGGATAGGCGACGTGAAGTGAGTGTAATAGTCGAGGGCGAGCCCGTAGTGGCCCACATTGTCGGTGGTGTAGACAGCCTTGGCCATGCTCCTGATGGCAAGCATTGCGAGCATGTTCTCCTCGCCTCTACCCTTCACATCCTTCAGCAGGCGGTTCAGGCTCTTGTTCACCTCCTTTGCGCTGCCCTCGGTCTTGACCCTAAATCCGAAACGCATTGCTATGAGCGAGAAATTAGTGATCTTCTCGGTGTCGGGATTGTCGTGCACACGATACACAAACGATTTCGCCTTCTTCCCCTTCGCCACCTTCCCTATGCTCTCGGCCACCGTGAGGTTGGCCAGCAGCATAAACTCCTCGATGAGTTTGTTGGCGTCTTTCGATTCTTTGAAATACACGCTTATCGGGTGTCCGTCCTTGTCGATTTCAAAACGCACCTCGGCGCGGTCGAACTCCAGGGCGCCGTTGTCATATCGGCGGCGGCGCAGCTCTTTCGCGAGCTTGTCAAGAGTGAGAATCTCACGCGCGAAGTCACCTTCGCCGGTCTCTATTATTTGCTGAGCCTCCTCATATGTGAACCGGCGGTCCGACCTGATGACCGTGCGCCCTATCCGGTAGTTTATCACATTTGCCTTGGCGTCAAGCTCGAATATGGCCGAGTATGTAAGTTTCTCCTCGTCGGGGCGCAGCGAGCAGATGCCGTTCGACAGATGCTCGGGCAGCATCGGGATGGTGCGGTCCACAAGATATACGCTCGTGGCGCGCTGCTGCGCCTCGCGGTCTATGATTGAATTCGGCGTCACATAATGCGTGACGTCGGCTATATGCACACCAACCTCCCAGTTGCCGTTGGCAAGCTGGCGGATTGAGAGGGCGTCGTCAAAGTCTTTGGCGTCGCGGGGGTCGATGGTGAATGTGGTCACGCCGCGGAAATCCTCGCGCTTCGCAACCTCTTCGTCGGTGATTCCGGCGTCGATTTTACCGGCCGCCTTCTCCACATTCTCCGGATATTTGTAAGGCAGCCCGAATTCGGCGAGGATGGCGTGCATCTCCGCAGTGTTCTCCCCCTTCCTTCCCAGAATGTCCACCACCTCTCCCCGAGGGTTCATCTCCTCGTCGCGCCACTGCACGATGCGGGCTATGGCCTTGTCGCCGGTCTTGCCCCCCTTGAGCTTGGAGCGAGGGATGATGATATCGGCGGCAAGGAACTTGGAGTCGGTCACAAGGGCCGCATAATCCTTCTCCACCTTGAGGCTTCCGATAAACACCTGGTCCTTGGGTTCGATGATCTCTATCACCTTTGCCTCCGGCTCCTGGCCTTTGCGGTTGGCCGAGATCTCCACCCTCACCTTGTCGCCGTTGAGGGCGTGCATGGAGTTTCTCTCGGCCACGAGAATCATCTCGTCGTCGATCATCACTCCGTTTCGCCCGTTGCTTCGGCGCACGAAAATGCCCGTGTTCTCCGTGCCACGGTTGGTGTTGGCCTTATATCTCCCGAGGTCCACCTCAAGGATCACGTCGGCTGCGGCCAGCTCGTCGAGCAGGTTTATCACGTCGATACGGTTGGCAGGGTTCGTGGCCCCCACGGCAAATGCCACCTGCTTGTAGTTGAAAGCCTGCCGGCTCTCCTTTTCCAGAAACTTCAATATGCGTTCCTGAAGCTCTCTTTTTTTCAGGCGTGGAGCCGAGGCTCCTTTTTTATCTTTATTCTTCATATAGGGTTATATCTTTTCGTTGTTGCTTGATGACTGTGGCGCCTTATGCCGGGGCATCTTCCCTTCGGGCAGGCTCTATAACTATAACGCAGGCGAAGGCGTTTCTGATTTATTGGAGAGGCTTATTCCGCGTTTTCCTCCCCCTTTTCGTGAAAATGGGCATAAACTATCGCGGCTTTTGCCTTCCCCACAGCCTCCTCAAGAGTTTCGAGGGCGGCCTCGCGTATGCGTTTCACGCTTTTGAGCTCCTTCATCAGAGCCTTTGCAGCGACCTCCCCGATCCCCTTTATTGAGTCGAGCTCGCTTGCCACCTGCCCTTTCGAGCGGCGCAGGCGATGGTGGGTGATGCCAAACCGGTGGGCCTCGTCGCGCAGCGCCTGCACCACCTGCAGGCTACGGCTCTTCTTGTCGATGTAGAGCGGCAGCTGGTCGCCGGGAAAATAAATTTCCTCAAGCCTCTTGGCTATGCCCACCAAGGCCACCTCCCCCCTGATACCCATCTCGTCGAAAGCCTCCACAGCCGCGCTGAGCTGCCCTTTGCCGCCGTCGACCACCACCAGCTGCGGGAGCGGCTCCCCTTCGGCCACCATGCGCGAATAGCGCCTGTGAAGCACCTCCTTCATAGAGGCAAAATCGTTGGCCCCGACCACGGTCTTTATGATGAAATGGCGATAATCTCTCTTAGAGGGCTTGCCGTTGCGAAACACCACGCAACTCGCCACCGGGTTTGTGCCTTGTATGTTGGAGTTGTCGAAACACTCTATGTGGCGCGGCTGCACATTCAGCCGGAAATCTTTTTTCATTTGCTCCATGAGCTTCTCAACCCCCTTTTCAGGGTCAAGTTTCTCGGCCATCTTCTCCTTGTCGGTCATATATTGCCTCACATTCTTCATCCCCACATCCAGGATCTTTTTTTTCTCGCCGCGCTTAGGCACCACAAACTCCACCCCCTCAAACTCCACATCCGGTTCAAACGGCACAATCACCGAAGTGAACCTACGGTTGAATCTGCGCGAGATCTCCACTATGGCCATCGACAGGACCTCGGCCGGCGTCTCGGCCAGCCTCCTGCGGAACTCCATGTTGAGGCTCTGCACTACTGCCCCGTGATGAAGGTGCATGAAATTTACGAATGCAGAATCGCCGTTTTCATCGTAGGCAAACATGTCGGCTTCCTCTTCCGAGCGGGCGATCACAGACTTGGCGTTGTAGCGTTTCACAGCCTCATATTTCTCTTTCACTCCCTGCGCCTCCTCAAATTTCCATTCCTCGCTCAGGCGGGTCATCTCGTCGCGCAGATAGTTTTCCAGCACCAGCGTCTCTCCGTTGAGAATCTGCCTTACCTGCGCCACAAATTTTCCGTATTCATCGGGATTTATCAACCCTCTGCAGGCACCTCCGCACTTTTTAATATGATAGTCGAGACAAAGGCTGAACTTGCCCCTGGCAATCCCCTTCTCATCGAGGGCGTGGCGACAGCTGCGCAGCGGATATACATCGCGGATGAGCTGAAGCACCACCTTTGCCGACTGAGCATTGCCGTAGGGGCCGTAGTATTTGCCGGGCAAGTCTTTCTCGCGAGTCATGAACACACGTGGGTAAAGCTCCTTTGTGACTACAATCCAGGGATAGGATTTGTCATCTTTCAGAAGCACGTTATAGTGGGGCTGATACGCCTTTATCATGGCGTTCTCAAGATGAAGCGCATCCTCCTCCGACCCCACCACGATAAACCGCATGTCTACGATATTGCGCACAAGAAGGTTCGTCTTTATCGAGTCGTGACGGCGGTTGAAGTAAGACGACACTCTCCTCTTCAGCCTCTTTGCCTTCCCCACATATATCACCTTGCCGTGGCGGTCGAGATACATATACACGCCAGGCGACTCCGGGAGGTTCAGAATCTTCTCGCGGAGATGCGCCCCGGGGCGGTTGTCGCGGATGTCATCGCGCGTGCGGTCCGGCTCGAACTCCGGCTCGAACCTCCCGCCCTTGTCGATGTCGCGCCCCACGCCGGCAAGGAGCCTGTCGACTTCGCCGGCGGAGGCAACCTCTTCCGGCTTTCCGCTCACCTGCGGCAGCTGATCTAATCTTCCTGATTCCTTCAAATCTTCAATAGTCATATACTCTAATAACGCACAAAACCCTTGTTTAAATGCACCGGGAGGGGCACGCCGCTTGCGCGGCCGCTCCTCCCGTCGTATTATCCGGATTGAATTTATTCGATTTTATCGAAGATTTTACCTCAAAAAATTTTTATCGGCAAACCTGATTTTAATCAATATTTAAGCAGCGATGACACCTCGCAATCCTCCGGAAGATTAGCACGCCCGTCGAGAGCTGTCAGCTCCACGATGAAACTTATGTAAATCTTCTTCGGGTTCATGCTCTTCACGAGTTCATAGCAGGCTTCCATAGTGCCGCCGGTGGCGAGAAGGTCGTCATGAATCACCACCACGTCATCCGATGTTATGGCGTCACTGTGGAGCTCGATAGTGTCCACCCCATACTCTTTGGCATACGCTTTCTTCACGGTGACCGACGGCAGTTTACCCGGCTTTCTTGCCGGCACAAACCCGGCGCCGAGTTCATACGCGAGGATGCTGCCTCCGATGAAACCGCGAGATTCTATCCCCACAACCTTCGTCACACCCTTGCCGCGATAAATGTCGGCGAGTGCCTTGCTCATATCTCTCAAAGCGTCGCTATGCTTGAGCATTGTCGTGAGGTCGCGAAACATTATCCCCTTCGACGGAAAGTCGGGCACATCGCGAATTAATTTCTTTAGCTGTTCAAGTTCCATTATATTTAAGTTTAAATTAGAATCAATGTTCCACGTGAAACAAATCTCTCCTATCCTCTTAATTTTTCATAAATTACGACGTGAAGCCGGTTTCTCGTTTTCGCCGTCGCTATCTGTGAAGGAGCACAAGGAGTATGTTAATGTCGGCGGGCGACACTCCCGGTATTCTCGACGCCTGGCCTATCGTGGAGGGGCGGATCTTGTCGAGTTTCTGCCTTGCCTCTGTTGAGAGCGAGAGAAGAGTGTGATAGTTGATATCGTCGGGCAGTTTCACATATTCGAGCCTCCTCGCTTTCTCTGCCAGTTCCCGCTCTCTGTCGATATAGCCTCCATACTTTATCAGTATCTCCGCGCTCTCCACAATCTCCTCTCTCCTCCCGGCCTCTATTTCTTCGATGCGGCGGCGCAATCTGCCTATAATTGGAGCGAGATTGGAGAAGTCAAGATGCGGACGCTTCAGGAGGTCGTACAGCTTCACTGAAGCCGACAGCGGGGCTGTGCCAAGGGCTTTGAGCGACTCGTTTATTTTTTCGCCCATCTTCACCGTGAAATTCCGGCACCATTCAATCAGCGCGTCCCTCTCCTCTTTTTTGCTCATCATAGCGTCATAACGCTCGCGTGTGGCAAGCCCGATCTCATACCCTTTGGGCGTGAGGCGCATGTCGGCGTCGTCCTGGCGCAGGAGTATCCTATATTCAGCACGCGACGTAAACATCCTGTATGGCTCGTCCACACCCTTTGTCACAAGGTCGTCGATTAGCACGCCGATATATGCCTCATCTCTTCCGAGTGTGACAGGCTCCTCTCCCTTCACGCTCCTTGCGGCATTCACGCCGGCCATCAGACCCTGGGCGGCGGCCTCCTCATAGCCGGTGGTGCCGTTCACCTGCCCGGCAAAATAAAGGCCGTCAACGAATTTTGTCTGAAGGTCGTGGGTGAGCTGCGTCGGGTCGAAATAATCATACTCTATAGCATAGCCGGGGCGATAGAAATGCACATTGCGAAGAGCCGGAATCTTCTGAAGCGACTCCAGCTGCACAGGCCAAGGAAGAGAGCTTGAGAATCCGTTGATATAAAATTCGTTTGTGGTTTCCCCCTCAGGCTCAAGGAATAGCTGATGGCTCTCCTTGTCGGCAAACGTTACAATCTTGGTCTCTATGCTGGGGCAATAACGTGGCCCTATGCTCTTAATCTGGCCATTATAAAGGGGAGACAGCTCGATATTGTCGTGAAGCACACGGTGCGACTCCGGATTGGTGTGGACTATGAAGCAGCTTCTGGGAGCCAGCTCGCGCCTCACATCCGGAAGGAACGAGAACTTATGGAAGTCGCGCTCCACAAGTGTCACCTTTGTTTCCAACTCCGGAGAGGCGGGCTCTGCCGCAGCCACTTTGTCGTCGCCGTCCTGTCGCTCGGCAAGCGAAAAATCTATAGAGCTCGCATCCACCCTCGCCGGGGTGCCTGTTTTCATCCTAAGCACCTCGAAACCAAGGCTCTGCAACTGTTCTGCAAGACCGAGCGAAGCGGGTTCTGAAATGCGTCCGCCGGGAATCTGTGTCGGGCCGAAGTGCATGAGTCCGTTGAGGAACGTGCCGGCTGTCAGCACCACTCTCTTTGCATTGAACCTGAACCCAAGTTCCGTCTCCACCCCGGCTACAGACGGTTTTTCTCCCGATTCGTCAAACACGAATCGCACGGCCATGTCTTGAAACAAGTAAAGATTGGGCGTAGTGTCAAGCACACTGCGCCAGGCGTCGATGAAGCGCGTGCGGTCTGACTGCACACGCGGCGACCACACAGCCGGCCCTTTGGAGCGGTTGAGCATCCGGAACTGTATCGCCGTTCTGTCGGCAATAATACCCATTTGTCCGCCAAGAGCATCTATTTCCCTGACAATCTGACCCTTAGCAATGCCACCCACAGCAGGGTTACACGACATCTGAGCCACTCTGTTCAGATCGGCGGTGATAAGAAGCGTAGAGGCGCCAAGGCGTGCTGAAGCCACAGCCGCCTCACATCCGGCATGGCCGGCGCCCACAACTATCACATCGTAATCAAACTTCATTCCCCTTCTTCTTTGAGTTCAGTCCACAACGCCAAGGCCGCGTCTTCATTTGCTTCCATTATCTCGCGCTCTCCAGGCCCTTTGTCGTCTATTCCGCAAAGGTGCAGCACACCATGGGCAATCACGCGCAGGAGTTCATTGTCGTAGGCCACACCAAGGTCTTCGGCATTGCTCCTCACAGTGTCGAGAGATATGAAGATGTCGCCCCCTATCCTGTCGCGGCGCGAATAGTCGAAGGTGATTATATCTGTGAAATAATCATGACGAAGAAACTCACGGTTCACCCTCAGGATCTCCTCGTCATCGCAAAAGAGATAGTTCACATTCCCGATTCGCTTCCCATGAGACGCCGCCACCTCTCCGAGCCAGGCTTCCACCTTGCCGAAGTCAAGCTCGGGCAACTCCACGTTCTTTGTCTCGAATCCAATCATAATATATCTGTCAAAAAAATTTTTGCGGCCACACCCTTCGGGAGCCGCCGGAATAACATTTGCAAAAATACAAAAAAAAACGACATCTACAATTATTTTAGCCGCTCAACGGCCACCTTGCGATTTTTTCTCCGCAAAAAACACATTATCCACTTTCTCGTCTCTATTTCATCTCAAAAACGCAGACTGTCGACAAATCACATATAACGCTGACTATCTTATCATTAAACCTACAATTTCACAAATTAACGCCCGTGAGAATAGAATATTTACGCAACATCCCACCTCCACACACGAATTTCAGTCTCATAACAAGGCCACAGAGTTCCATAGTCTCTTTTTAGACCAGAGTTCCATAGAACATTGGGATTCTAATATTAACCATAGACCCATGGTTCTCTGGTCTAATTCCATTGACCCATGGTTCTCTGGTCAATTATTGTCTTTATCGGATATTTTATTAATTTTGCAAATAGATGAAGACATCGTCGCTAAATATAATGCGGCTGCCGGCCGCGCTGCTCCTCGTCCTGCTGACCATTACAGGATGCAACACTCCGCGCCCCTCTGCCACGGAGGAGCGCCTATTGCAAATAGACTCCCTGCTTAATCATGACGCAGACTCCGCCATCTCACTTTTGGAAGAGTTTTCCGATTCCCTTGTCCGCACACCACGCGACTCGGCACTCTTCACGCTCCTGTCAGCAGAAAGCCGTTATAAGACATTCATCGAAGACACCTCCGACTGCCACGTCTCCCGCGCCGCCCGATATTTCATCAACACCGGCGACCGTCACAACGCCATGCGCGCCCTGTTCCTTCAAGGGCACATCAGGATCACCACCGGGCGAACCGGCGAAGCCATTGTCTCTCTCCTCGCCGCCGAAGAGTTTGCCGACACATCCGCCGACCATCTCTACCTCGGCAAGATATACAGCTCCATAAGCGAAATCTACAGCAAAATCGGCGACACTCCACAGGAAACAGAATATGCAAAACTGGCTTATAAACAATACCAAAAACTCGATTCCTTGATATTCATACAAGAATCGGCACTCGATTACGGACTCGCACAATGCCGCAATGGAATGTCAGACAAAGGGCTGCCGCTAATCAATAAAATTCTTAAAGATGCCATGTCTAAAAACAATGTGGAAATGGCAACCACCTCTTTAATTTATCTTGGCACAGCTCATCTATGGAACAATGATTGGGTGAATAGCAAAAAAGCATATGACTCATACGCATCCTACAATCATTTATCCAATCTTCCATACGGACATTTAACAAGCTATTTATCTTGTTTAATAGCTTTAAATTCTCCCGCCGACAGTATAAAAATGATTGCGGACACTGTTAATTATTTATATGGAACAGAAGAAATTCCTTTTGACTATTATATATACTCTAATGATTACAAAAATGCCTTCAACACTATTCAACGAGAGTATCGGCTTCTTGACAATCGCCTAATCTCAAAGATGAGAAGTGATGTCGGCAATAATCTGCGGAATTTTCGTGACAATAAAATCGCAAAACAAAAACTTGACATAAAATTAGAACAAAAACGCAATTTTTGGTTATACATAACAATCGCTCTTCTTATCATTATATTTGCTCTCTTTTCAGCAATAATCTCTCTTATCTATAAAAAAAGAAAGACAAATCTGTTGCGAACTGTAGAACTGCTTAAATCGCAAAAAATAGAAATCAAGGAAACTTTAGACACAATAATAAACGAGAACTCCTATCTCTCAGAAAAATTATCTTCACTGTCAAGCGTAGATAATGTAAAAAAATCTGCTGAATATGTCGGTTATATATTTAACCGCCTTGACGGACTATACTCTTCTTATTTCGGCTATTTTGATTCTGAAAAGAAAAGAGCCAGTCTGCTTCAAGATATGGGGAAAGAAATTCAATACTTAAATAATGACCCTAAACTTACACAAGAAATGGAGGGCATTATCAACATCATACATGACAACTTGCTTAACGACGTATATGTGTCAATTTCCATCAATAAGAACCAACGAAAATTGGCAGCCTTGCGTTGTCTAAACTTCTCGAAAGAATCTATCAGCGCATTGTCCGGAATCAGCATTCAGGCATACTACAATCGTATGAGAAGACTAATTGACTGCATCTCTCAATCTACATCTGACAGAACTCATGAACTTATCAAAATAATAAAAGATTAACCATTTCTCTTCTTCCAAAACAAACATTCAACTACAATAACAACTAAATATATTTTAAATATTTTATTAATAAAATATTCTCTTTTCCACCTGTCATTCATTTTCAAAAGAAAAATTCACTCTCGTTTTGAGCCTTTTCAAATACAAAAACACCATAAAAACTGGCAATATTTAACCCAATTTACTATTACACAAACACTTAAAACGAAAGTTGCAAAATTTGCCTTATAATCACATATAATCTAAATTTGCGACTAACCAAAATTAATATCTTATGAAACAACTCACTAAAATTGCAGTCTCATTGATTGCAACATTAGCATTTTCTGCAAATGTTGAAGTGCTGTGCCAGTCAACAACCACACCAAACACACCCACTCGCGAGACCTATAAGGGAAGGCTTGACAGACATTCTCATGGGAAAAAGCATAGAATTCCCTCAGCAGTCTACCTTGAATTCGAATATACCTTCTCGGGAATATTTGTATATCCTTCTCAAACATATACGGAATACAACGTAAGTGTGCAGGGACAAGACCGCGACATCGAAGCCACCCTATCTCCTGAAGAAGGATATTTTGTAGAGACTGGCGCCCTATACGGAGAATACACAATCACTGCTACCACTCCCGACGGCGCTGTATTCACAGGAACGTTAATCGCAGAATAACAACACTCCAAAACAACTGGCCAACTCGAATACGACCAAAACCTAATATTATAACATCTAAAATCTTTAATCATGAAAAAGAAAATCTTTTTTCTCGCCTTCGCAGCAATAACTGTGTTCGGAATGAACGCGCAGCTCTCAGTTCTCAAATCCGGAAATGTACGCATCGGCACAGCAGCATTCAACGTAAAACCTAAAGAAAAGGCAATCGGTGATATTGGTATTTCCAATATTTTCACAGTTGACTCCCTTGCTACCCTTAATCTTCTCGGCTCAAGCCAAAACAAATCCGGAGCCTACATCACTTTTGGCAACGAGAAATTTGTTGGCATTGGTGAGCTCAAGGCACCAAACTCCAATGCAGACACAGACATTCTCAGTCTCTTTGGGGAAAAGGGTATACAATATGCCGCAGGGACTAAAACTGTTTTCTCTTACAACGGTCAAGTTTCAACCTCTCCTTTCGTTTTCAACTGCGATATAAAAGCAAACTCTTTCCTTGTAGCGTCTGATGCCCGCGTGAAAGACAACATATCGTCGCTTGGCGGTTTTTATTCTTCTCTCGCTGAAATCTCTCCCGTGAGCTATAGTCTCACTTCATCCGCCGAGGCAGTGAAAGCATCCGCTAAAAGCGATTCAGATGCATGCGACACGCCCATGGAGCCTGACAGCCGCACCCGTTTCGGGTTCATTGCCCAGGAAGTGAAGGAAGTGCTTCCCGAGCTTGTGGTGGAGGACGAAAACGGCTACCTCAGCGTCGACTACCTCGGGTTCATACCCATACTCGTGGACGCATACAAGAATCTTGAATCGCGAGTTAAGGAGCAGGACGAGATAATAGCATCACTTTCCGGCAAGAAAGCTCCACGGAAAAACTCATCCGCATCGGTTGACAATATACTCGACGGAAGAGCGACCCTGCTTCAGAATCGCCCGAACCCCTTTAAGGAGTCTACAAGCGTGTCCTGCACAGTACCGGAAGATTCCGGCGAGGCTTTCATTTGCATATATGACCTTCAAGGGAAGCAGGTTAAGCACATAGACATTGAGCAGAGGGGCAACTGCTCAGTTACCATAGACGGCTCCTCCCTACAGCCCGGCATGTACATCTACTCCCTCATTATTGATGGAGACGAGATCGACAGCAAAAAAATGATTCTAACCGACTAAAGGGATGAGCAATGAAACAAATATATAAAAGATTCATAAATCTGCGGACTACACACCGGCTTGCAATCGCATCCTGTTTGCTTGCTGCCCTCGGATGGTGTGCAAACACCGCAAGAGCAGGGTCATTCGACTATACAGTATTGCTTGATCCTTCACAACTAACAGAAACACAAATAGAAGCACCTGACGGAGAGAGTTACGTCTCTTTTGAATGGAACGGGCTTTACTCATCGGGTGAAATCGGTTCGCCACAACTCCCGGTCAAGTATCTGCGTTTCATGGTGCCGACATATTGCAACAATATATCGGTTGCATACAAAACTTCCACGCTCTATGAGTCACGCGGGTGCTCACATCTTCCGTATCCTGAGCAGCCTCCTGTAATGACCAACAACTCCCTTCCGCCGAAGTTTGTGCCTCCAATGTCTGACGCATACTCAGTTAAAACAGACATTCCCCGGTTGAAAATTATAGAAGAGTCATTCATTGATGGCTTCCATCATGTGGTGACGGTGGCTGTTTCTCCTGTTGCATACAACGGAGAAGACAACAGCGTTTCAATATTCGGCGACATCACATTTTCCCTAAATTACGACGAATGCACGGAAGCAGACATGGAAGAAAAGCCGATATTCCCCAAAAACTATACCCCATTCTTCTCGCTTGACGACAATATCATTGACCCTGCAAACATTCGCGCATCAAATGCAAAGCGCTATTCAGCAGCCAGGGTTTCGTCCACAGGACAGAAGGAGTATTACTATGTGATCACACCGGCCTCACTGAAAGATGCCCTCTCAGACTTTGTTACATGGAAGACCCAAAAAGGATATACTGTCGTTGTAAAGACTATAGAGTCAATTCTTGCAAGTTCAAAGTTCAAGGTTAATCCAAACAACACCGTATGGGACAACAAACTTGTCGACGAAGCTGCGAGCCTGCGTGCGTACCTGCGTGACGAGTATGAGAAAAACGGCTTCTTCTATTGCCTGCTGGTGGGCAACTACAAGACTTCAATGCCAATAAGAAAGTGTATTAGTTATAATGGAGAAGACATATCCATGGACAATTCCGAAAGTGTTGTTCCCACTGATATATATTTCACGGACTTAAAACAATCATATACACTGACCAAGCAGTCTGGCCATTCCATCTTCACATCATCTTTGCCAGGTAAGTTCCAGCCATCAATCTGCACGGGAAGGTTATTATGTTCCACTGCAAAAGAAATAGAGAACTGGTTTTATAAAGTAAAGCTTTATGAAGCTAATCCGGGTTATGGAGATAATGGATATCTCTATGATGCAGTCTTCTTTGAACAATGGTCATATGATTGGAATAGAAAAATAATAAACTCCTTAGTCGGAGACTCTGAAGACGTTAGAAATTTTCTACAAGGCGTTTATCTTAATTGCGATTCCATAATTGACCCAACCACATCACAAGGACAGAGTAGACGAGGTGCCAGCGGAAAATATGTGATTGACAAAATCAGCAAGTCCGGATTTAGCAGTTGGCACGGGCATGGCACGCCTTCAGGTGTGGCCTGTTCTTGGGGGACATATTATATAACTGCAGAAGACAGCGTGTTCAATTCATTTAAGTCATTTACAGAAATGATGATCGAAGAAAGCGGCAATGGGCTCGATAATCTTACCAACAGTGGTAAACCGTCTATTGCATACTCTGTTTCATGCGACAATACACCATTTGACTGCTTGACTACAAAGGATGGCAATAAATGGGATTGCAGATATAATATGGGAGAGGCATTTACTGTGGCTTCCAAAAATGGTGGGCCGATTTTTCTTGGCAACACCAGAGTTGGATATATTGGCAGTTCAGCGAATATGGAACTTTTGTTTTTCAAAGGATTGATTCAGAACCGTAAAATTGGATATGCAGAGAACTACTCTAAAATCAACTACAACAGCAATCATTTGAAAGCAGCACACTCCATTATCGGAGATGCAGAAATGGAGATGTGGATAGGTAAGCCTTTGGATAACGATGTTAATATCAATCAGACATCCTCATTGGTTTCTTTATCCGGAAACAATATTGCCGGCTCAAAAATCTGTGTATATGACGGAGAGGGGAACTACGCTACCGCCACTGCCTCGTCCACCTCTTTTAATTTCTCACTGGCAACCACACCTGAAAAATTTGACAAAACAAACTATCTGATTTCTGTGTGGAAAACTGGGTATCTGCCGGTTATCAGACTATATGGTCAAAATGCAACTATGACTAACCGAAAAAAAGATTTCATAGTCAGGGATGCTGTCTTCGGAAATGAAATAATGAGTTCCAAGACCAAAGGCGACTATACTGTTGGCAATGGTGCCATCTTGAACATAAAAGCCATTGACAGCATAGACGCTCAAAAGGGATTTATTATAGAGTCCGGAGGTGTCGCAGATTTTAAATGTGACCGAAGTGTCGTAATGTCTGGAGCAGAAATAAAGAAAGGAGGCAGTCTCAATATAAATGCCAATACTGTTACTCTCAAAGAGGGGTTCACGGTAATAGCAGGAGGCTCGCTAACGATTAATCCCAACTAACAGCGAAAGTACTTGATTTGAGACTGAAAACGAAGTTGTTTAAACTAATTTGATTTGTGAATTTTTTTAAGGGAAATAACGATAAAAGCAAGGAAGTTCCAACCTTTCCAGCTGGAGACGGTGGTATCGAAGCGGTTGAGTACGGCTTTGAAACCATCCATACAGGCGTTTGTCCGTTCGATTTTCCATCTTTCCTTATACATCTCATCATCGTACAGCCAATCATCCTTCGAATCCTCTCCGTTTCTTGGATTGGTACATACATTGGGAATGATTCCGTGGGATATGAGTGCGCTTCTGAGTTCCTTCCCGTCAAAGCCTGCGTCAAGGTCACAGAAAAGACCATCCACGGCGATATCGGCATCAAACATCTGGCTGACGATTTCATCGATCCTTTTGTCTATCTCATAGAGGTCGGCGTGATTCCCGGCTTGAGGCTCGGACATGGCGAGTGGAATGCCTTGATTGTCCGAGATAAAGAGCGCGTTGGTCGTGCATCGTTTCTTTCTGCCTTGATATTCAGCCTTTTCTCCGCCTCTATATACTGGCGTATGGGAACCGTCGATATGGGAGATGGACAGATCGAGCTTACTTTTATCCCGGCTAAGGATTCTGGAATAAATCTTCTGCTATTCCTCTTTTTTACACCATTTACGGTAATGATGGAAGACTGCGTTCCAACTTGGTCCCTCTCCGCTGAAAAGATGCCCAATCGGGAGCAGACGCCACTGGCAGCCGCTCTTGAGCTTATAGAGTATGGCGTTTACCACCTCAATAAGATCAAATTTGGAGGTGTAGCCTCTTTTTGCAATCGAAAGATAAGGCATTATTTCAGTTTTAATTGTATCTTTGTCGAGTACAGCGTATTCTGGCATTGGTACGGTATATTAGAGTGTGGTAACTATAATATAGTGCGTCCTTTGCGGAATGCGCTGTATTTTAATTATTTTATTGTATTATTAACATCTCGAAATTAGTTTAAACAACTTCAACATTATTATTTAACACCTAACCATTTTTGATTATGAAAAAATTTTTACTTTGGGCAGTCGCCCTCATTCCGATTCCGGCACTCGCTCAGACCGGCTCGACAGTACGCGAAGACCGAATATGGAACTATACCTTGATACATTCCTTGAATTTCGAGGGCACCTCAACATCCACCTCTCCTAATCCGGGTTTCCATTTTGAAGGCACGGAGGATGTGAACGGGAAAACATATATGGCTTTTAGAGACCGTCACGGCGAAATACTCGCGCTTATGCGACAGGAAGGGAACAAGGTGTACACCCCGGTTATGTATAAGGATATCTGGCCTGAAAACATTGTCAACGAGGTCGGCTACGACAATCTTCCTGACGAAGCACTGCTCTATGACTTTGATGCACAGCCAGGAGAGACATATTACTGCACTTCTTACTTATCTGAAATTACCCTTGTGACTGTCATAGAATCATATAAAATCGAGGTAAATGGAGAAGAATACACTGTCCAGAGACTTGAATATGATTGGCAAAGCGGATATCAGAACCAATTCACCGTTGTGGAGGGTATTGGTCCAAGCGAGGGGTACCTGTCAATGCCTCTGGGGTCACCGCTTGTCACCGGGCTTCAGACTTATTTAAAGATTGCCACCGTGTCTGACCTTTACGGCAATGTTGTGTTCTCTAAAGACGATTATCCAACGTTCAACACTGACGGCATAGACAGTGTGACCGACAGCGATTCTCCGGTAACCTACAGTAATGGGTCAGTGGTGGCCGAAGGCATGGGGATTGCTGTCTACGACATGGCCGGGAAGCGCGTGGCGCAGGGGCATGGCTCGCTCTCAACTGCATCGCTGCAGCCGGGAGTCTACATCGTGAAAGCCGGAGCCTCCACCCTCAAAATAACCGTGAAATAAGCACCTCAAACAGCACACTCCAATGTGCGCCGATTAGCCCTATAAACTAACTTCCACACTAACTTTGGCTTACGCTTTTAGAGTTACATTTGACTTCTGAACGGCGCACATGGAGCGTGCTACTCAAAATAAATGCTTACTTTTGCAAAAGCACTTGCTTTGAGACTGAAAACATAATTATTTAACACCTAACCATTTTGTTTATGAAGAAACTTTTACTATTTTGCAGTTTGCTTACTGCCACATTTACACCTCTAATCGCGCAAAATGTCGGCACTAAACTAATCCGCGAAGACCGTATATGGCTTTACCGTGGATATGTGCATGGTTCACCCCAATTCGGATATGAGTATCAGATGAGGTTCGAAGGCACCACCGAAATCAATGGGATATTATATCATAACCTCAAAACAGAGAATGGCAAAGGATATATTTATAATGGCCCCGGCTCCGAAGTAGAAACAGTTGAGATTCCTGATTGCATATCGTTTCTTATAAGAGAAGAGAACGGAAAGATATATCGCCATGCGCCAATAGGAGATGAGGCAATGAATAATCTCGTAATATGGCAAAATGGAGAAAGCGAAGGACTGCTCTACGACTTCAATGCCGAGACCGGGGAATATATTGACATTGTGGAAAGTCAGGGTAATATTATAACGGAGTATATATCTTCGACAAATACCGTTCAAATAAATGGAGAAGATTGCAAACAATACACCATGCAATTGAGAGAGGCAATAGATTACACTGTTATTGAAGGCATTGGAAATATAAGTCGGGGATGTCTTCCATACTTCGACACTGATATAATCGCAGGCAGTTTATTCCCATATATACTGCCCAAACCATGTACCGGACAGATGCTGTCAAAAGTATATGACTTGAACAAAAATGTTATTTATGAAAACGAAGAAGGTATTGAGTGGCCTTGGGAAATTAACTCAGTCGAGCCAACAAATCTTGATTCAAGAACATACTATAGTAATGGGTCAGTGGTGGCCGAAGGCATGGGAATTGCTGTCTACGACATGGCCGGGAAGCGCGTGGCGCAGGGGCATGGCTCACTCTCAACTGCATCGCTGCAGCCGGGAGTCTACATCGTGAAAGCCGGAGCCTCCACCCTCAAAATAACCGTGAAATAAGCGCCTCAAACAGCACACTCCAATGTGCGCCGATCAGCCCTATAAATTAACTTCCACACTAACTTTGGCTTACGCTTTTAAAGTTACATTTGACTTCTGAACGGCACACATGGAGCGTGCTACTCCATACACATCGTTATCTAGATCATCTCTTATTCCCTGTTTCTCCGGTCAAAACAAGCCTATGTATCATGGATCTTTCCAATCTAAATTTTAAGCAAGTTGCGGATGATGAACCAGGCTACATAGACCGTGACATATGTCCATCCACCCTTTGTGCCCCAAAAGAACCTGTAAAGCGCCGGCACTTTCGCTCTGAGCATTCTCGACACTCCCATCCCTGCAAGGTATAGCCCTGAAAATACGATAAACCAGTTATGGCGCAACGCCTCTACAGGCTCGCCGATGAGCAACGAGTGTAACGCCCTCTGCACACCGCACGACGGGCATTGAAGCCCCGTGAGCAAGCGCAGCGGACACTTCGGGAACCATATCCCGAAGTCCTCCCCCGCAGGGTCTACCTTCAGATAGAGCCACAGCAAAAGGGGAGTCAGCACGCACAACGCGATGACCACCCCTTTTCGCTTTTTCATCTCAGACCACATCAGCCTGCCAGCGATTCCCAATTTGTATTGAACATCACTATAGAATAGACAACCCCGGCCACAAGACCTGCCACAGCGGAGATTATCGTCCACATCCTTGCCTTACGAGCCGCATCATAAGCGTCTTCCTGACGGCCGGCATACCAAAGGCCGTTGACCTTGCCGGAATAGACTATGGCTACTATGCCAAACGGAAGACAGCAGAAAATTGTGGTGAGTATGGCCCACACAAGATAATTGGAGGGCGGGAAAGAGTGGGGGGGATAAGGGGGCTGACAGTTTTTATTTTTATAGTAATCCATCTTGTAATTAAATGTTATATGGTTTAATATATGGATTACGAAATTAATAAAATTTATGGTGCCATAAAAAGCCTCAGCTAAAAAATTTCATAAAAAAACATAAGACATCCAACCTATGGGCCGCATGGGCGTTATTTATACAAGAATTCGTTTCATGATGTTAGGTCAGTTAAAAAGTATCATTAAGAAAATAGAGCCGATGTGAATCGGCTCTATTTTCTTAATATCAATTATATTGTGTTTTTCAAATCAACGCACCATCTGTTTTTTCACAGTGCCGTCCGACATCTTCACCACATAAATACCGGAAGGAAGATTGCTCAGAGACTTGCCGGCTTTCACGCCGTCAATAGTGTAAACTTCAATAACTTCCAGTGACGAACAAACATCTTCGACACCATCTGTGCCTGCCACATAGACCTTTACATTGTCAATGGCGGCGACACCGGAATTACGTCCCAGGAAGCCCCACCTGAGCTGGAGGCTATTACCTGCATACTCTGCGAGAGAACATTCAATTCTGCCGTCAGGGAGTTCCACAAGGTTCTGAAGGTCATTCCACCACTCACCATTGTTGGTAGAGACTGAAAGCATGAAAGAGGCCGGGCCGGAAGGGCCGGGAGTATCCTCAAAGAAATATTTGTCGAAACTTACCACAACCTCGCCCTCTTCCGGCACATCAAAAATCGGTGTGACAAGATAAGATTCCAGACGGTTCATTCCTGCCGCGACACCGCTCACAGAGGCAAAACCGCCATTGATGCCTGATTCGGCATTAATTTCAGAATTAAACCAATTGTCAAAACGCCATGCATACATATCCTTTACTAAGTTATAAGCGTCAACAAGGTCTACGCTCCATCCGGCAGGCATATGGCCATTGTCAAAACTCTCTTCCAGAGGCAACTCGGCGGAAGTTGCGTTCTGCGGCTCAAAGAGGGCCACAGCAGGAAGCGAAACCGTGCCGTCTGCATAAACGGCATGGACGTTGTAATGACATTTTGACAACAGAGGTTCATTGTCGGCAAATTCCATATCCTTAATGCCTTCGGCCAACAATTCGTCGCCACGGTAAATGCTGTATGATTCCGGAAGAACTTCCTCTGTGTCGAGATAACCCCAGGAGAGTCGTACAACTCCGGATTCCTCATTCAGGCCGAGGCCGACAGGAGTCGGCACAGTGCCCGGGAACACATAGACAGTCACGCGTTCAGAAGCCCCTTCCGGATATTCATAGCAGGCCTCTACTGAGATTTCATAGGCACCCTTATACAATCCGTTCTGGCTGACGACGAGTTCCTCTCCGGCATCAATCCAGCCGAACCTTTTGCCATTGACAAATATCAGGTAATAGGTCGGCTGCATATCGCTTTCAGGGGCTTCCCATGATGCAGAGATTGTATATTTGCCGTTATCCTGCAACTCATACTTGCCCACAAGATTAGTAGGAGGCATAAACGTAACCTCCCCGATCTCTACATCAATCGACGCGGCCTCAAACTCCTCGTCCATCCCTTCTGACCATCCCATCACCCTGTAGGTGTGGGTTCCGGGGGTCTTTTTGGAGTAATCGGTGATGTGGCGGGCTTTCAGATAGTCGCTTATGATTTCGTCGTCGAGATATACGCGGTAGGTGGTGTTGCCGCCGTTGAGCCATTCATCGCCAACGCGGCGTGTCTCTGTCATCAGGCTGCCGGGAGTGAATCTGCGGCTCACAGGAATCCCCAGAGTCTGCGAAAGCGGGGCACGCTCCACCCTCTGCCTGAGCTCCGGCTTGCGGGCTGCCATCTCTTCGCTCGAATAAAACTCCACATCGTCTATGCTCCAGAGGAAATAGAGCGATTCTTTCTCGCCGCTCACAGCCTGAAACGCCACGAGCGTGTTCTCGTCGGCATCATCGCCCAGGAACAGAGAAGCCTGCTGAACGGCATCGACATTGCCCATGTCCCAGCGGCCGTCCCACAACTCTTCCCATGTGCGACCGTTGTCGAAGCTTATGTTCACATAATAATGGTCGGGGAAATCCTTAAAGCCACCCACTTCGAGCAATTGCGGATGCAGATAGTACCAGAAATCCATATAGGAGGCTCCCTTCTCGGGACGCACTATAAGCCATTCATCCTGATGAGACTCAGTGGTCTCGTCTTCATCGCCGGCACCCATCATCACAAGAGCGGTCTTGAAGCCGCTGTGGGCAAGCGAATCCTCGGGGTCGGACTCTGAAAAATCATAAATTATCCAGTTGCCATATTCATCATAAGAATATGTGTTCTTAACCTCCCACGAAGCTGCGGGAAATTCATCGCCTTCAAAATCCTCGCTCATAATCTTTGTCGCGCCATCGCCCCATTCCCATGCGAGGTCAACGATCATGCCATTCACTTCGGCACCCAGATTCCCGGGGGCAAGAATCTCATATGCCCTGCTCTCCTGAGATATGGAGAGAAGGCCGATACCTGCCGTCAGAATCATTCCTGATAGTAAAGTCTTCGTCATAATATTATAGTATAAAAAATAACAATAATCACAATTCTGTCTTTGCTGTTTCAACCGACACTATTGACAGACTTCCCGGCTTGTTTCCATGCCGCTCCATATAGAATATGCAGCCTGCCCGGACTCTTTAACAGTGTCGCAAATTTATTCCAAATTATCTTATTAACCAAAAAAAGTAGTTTTAAACTGTCTGAAATCGAGATTCCAGACTTTTCCGACCTCATTTTTGGTTTGTTTTGCAAATTGTGTAGGGGTATATCACTCTCCCATGACCGGCGTCAAACCCTTCGCTTTCGGCCGACGCACTTCCCCCTTTTCCGATTCCGCGCCCGCAGTCTTGACAGGCTCCGGATGAGCGGGACGCATCTCCGAGAGCTCCATTTTTCTTTTGAATATCTCGCGATATGCGCCTCGCAGGCGGCGATGGCTTATAATCATCCCAACCAGAGCGGCAAGCAGAACCACACTCGTCAGACCCACCCAGATGATGCGGTGCCTATGCATGTCGGCATTGCGGGTGGCATTTCTCACATCTTCATGAAGGCTCTGAAGCTCGCCGGCAATCTCAAGGTCTTTAACCGAGTTGAATCTCGTGGCGCTGAATAAAGAGTCGCGGATGCCGAGTGCCAGATTTTACCGAAATCACCATATTCAATGATATCGTCACTCATTTTGTTAATATTTACAAATTTTTCAACTCTTTATGACTCCACCGCGTTTTTGGTATGAAAAACACATTAGTATAAACCACATTATTGTTATTATGAAAACCGAAGATTATAAAGCGCAAGCCGCAGCAGCGGCCGAAGTGAGCGCACAAGCGGCTAAAGACGCCGCCAAAGCAGAGATGAACAATCTGAAGCAACAGGGTGAAGAAGCAAAGGCAGCAGCCGATTCAAAAGTGAACGACCTGAAGAATCAGGCCGCAAACCTCAAAGACCAAGCCGCCGACAAGATTGCCGACCTTAAAGACCAGGCCGCCGAGAAAGCCGCCGAAGCTAAAGACAAGGCTTCCGGATTCTTCGACAAACTGAAAGACAAGGCCGCTGATGTGCTCAGAGCAGGCGCTGACAAAGTGTCGGATCTGGCCGACAAAATAGACAACTGACCGACCGGCCGACATAGTTTTATCGAGGGAGCAGCCTCCACGGCTGTCCCCTCGTTTTTTTAACTCCGCCGCCTCCGCTATTTGCCGTGGAACAATTGTCAATAAGTTTTTGAATTTTTACCCCTTTCAGACTTGCATTTTGTTTACATTTTTAACTAACTTTACATTCCCAAATCAAACTTTGCAACGAAATTGGAAACATCTGCCTCAGTCTACCATATACCCGCCTTGCTTCCCGAGGCAATCAACCTACTGCAAATCAAGCCACAAGGAATCTATATTGACGCAACCTTCGGTGGGGGCGGCCATTCTCGCGCCATAATGAAGGCTCTCGGCGAAAAAGGTCATCTTTATTCGTTCGACCGCGACATGGACGCCTATGCCAACAGAATCGACGACAATCGTTTCACGTTTGTGCATTCCAATTTCAGATTCATCGAAAACTTCATGAGATTCTACGGGGTGGACAAAGTTGACGGAATTCTGGCTGACCTCGGAGTAAGTTTCCATCATTTCGACTCCGCCGACCGCGGCTTCTCTTTCAGAAACGACGCCCCTCTCGACATGAGGATGAACAGGCTCGCCTCTCTGTCGGCGGCAGACATCATCGAAAGAGCCGATGAGAAGGAACTGCTCAGAATCCTCACAAGATATGCCGACCTGAAGCGACCCTTAAATGTGGCCAGGGTCATAGCCAAAGCAAAGCAAGACAACCCTATAGACTCCACTTTCCGGCTCGCCGAGGCCGCAAGGCCGGCCCTCGACCCAAGACAGGAGAAGAAAGAGCTCGCCCAGGTGTTTCAGGCGCTTCGCATAGAGACAAACGACGAAACGGGCGATCTCCGCAGGTTTCTCGAAGCCTCTGCAAGAGTGCTGAAGCCGGGGGGAAGGCTCGCAGTGCTGACTTATCATTCGGTGGAAGACAGAATGGTGAAAAATTTCATGAAGACCGGAAATGCAGACGGAATCGAAGAGAAAGACTTTTTCGGCAGAGTGTCATCTCCCTGGAAAGTGATCACTCGCAAACCCGTGGAACCTTCACAAAAAGAGATTGAAGAGAACCCGAGGTCAAGAAGCGCCAAACTCAGGGTGGCGGAACTGGCCTGATTCAAAAAAACATAAATCCTCATAACCGAACTTTCTCTCATTTCCCTATTTTTCACACCTCGCTCCATAAACTTTCTAAACTCTCTCGACACATGGCTGAAACTAAATCAAAAGGAACAGACAACTTTAAGAAGAAAAACACTCAGAAACGTCAATCGCCCACATGGATATCTGACATCAGATCCGGGCGCTCTCTCTCTGTGGAATTTTTCAAGAAAAACGCGTGGCTCCTTATGGTGTTTCTTGTCGCCATATTATCGCTGATGGGACTGCGCTACAAGACTAAAACAAAAATGGAGGAAATAAAGCGGCTCACTGCGGAACTCCAACGCGCAGAGAGCTCGAAACTCCAGGAAAAGGCGGCCTATATGTCGCTCATTAGAGAAACCGAGATGAAGCGGCTCGTAGAAGAAAGAGGACTCGGGCTTGAGTTTCAGGAATTTCCCCCATATGAACTTCAACTCGAAAAGGACTAACCAAACTTCAACTCGAAAAACTAACCAAACTTCAACGCGCCCTATAAAATGACTCCAAGACAGACTAACAAGAACCATATTCTTTTCAGATACGGCCTTATCACCGTGGCATTCCTCATCTTCTCAATCATGATTGTTGTGAAACTATTCGAATCCACTGTGATTGAGGCCCCGCAATGGAATGAAAGAGCGAAAAAGGAGCTTTCTCGCACTTCCGTAATTCCTCCCGAAAGGGGGAACCTCCTCGCTTCAAACGGCAACATCCTGGCCTGCAACCTGAAGGTGTATGACATAAAACTCGATTTGCGCCACAACAAGGTGAAAAGCCAGAACCCTATCCCCTGGGCTAAAATCGACTCCCTCGCCGACTCTCTCGATTATCACTATCCGAGAGTGAGAAACCTGAACCAGCACCCCGACACATTCAAAAAGTATTCCTGGCACACAAGGCTGAAAAAGGAGTTTGAGAAAGACCCCGACAAGCGCCCCAGGGCATTGAGGGTGGCTCAGAAAAAGACCCTCGAAGACTTCGAGAGGATTCGCAACTTCCCTTATCTCAAAGACTTTCAAGGAAGAGGATTCAGAATCCCGGTGTATAAGGAGGAGAAAAACGTGCGAATATACCCTTACGGCAGAATGGCCTACCGAAGCATAGGGCGCGTGAATGAAGACAGGCTCACAGGAGAGTTCCACGGATATTCCGGCCTTGAGAAAGACCTCGACACTCTCCTTTACGGCAAACCGGGGAAGGCAAAGAAAGTGGCCTTCACTTCCGGCATAAGCAACTGGGTGGCCCTGGCCCCCGTGCGCGGATTCGACATCCACACAACCATCGACATCGACCTTCAGGACATGCTCGAGGAGGAACTGCTCAATATCTGCCGTGAATCGAACGCCGAATGGGGCACCGCTATCCTAATGGAGGTGGCCACAGGAGAGATAAAAGCCATTTCAAATATCGAGCTTCTCGACAACGGCACATATGGCGAAGCCCTAAACCGGGCGGTGCTGCCTTTCGAGCCGGGCTCTGTGATGAAACCGATCTCGCTTATGATAGCCTTCGAAGACGGGCTGGTGAAATCGGTCAACGACATGATTGACTGCAGCCCTTTCCAACGCACAAGCGACCCTCATGCGCCAAGCGTGAAAACAATGAAGCAGGTGATTGAAATGTCGTCAAACACCGGTATCGCGCGCGTGATTTTCCGAGGGTATGCCAACGACCCCGCCTCTTTCCACGACAGGCTGTCGTCTATCGGATTTTTCGAGAAGATGCACAGCGGCATTGCCGGAGAGTGCATACCGCGAATCAGGAAGCTGCTCCCCAAAGACTCCAGGGGCAACAACATAACAATGACTGCCCGCCATCTCGACCTTGCGCGACAGTCATACGGCTACAACACTGAAATACCACCTATCTACACGCTGTCGGTCTACAACGCTATTGCCAACGGCGGAAGATATGTGCGCCCGCACCTTGTGAGGTCGCTCATCTCGGAAGACGGCAGAGACTCCCTGCTCCCTATACAGTATATCCGCGAACATGTATGCTCAGAGGAAACAGCCCGAAAGGTGAAGGAATGCCTCAGAGAAGTGGTGTGGGGCGAGCATGGCACTGCCAAAGCCGTGCGCGACGACCGCGTAGAGGTGGTCGGCAAGACCGGAACCGCCTACCCTGTAGAGAAAGGATCCTACAACCAGGCGAAACGGCGCTATGCGTTCGCAGGGTTCTTCCCTTACGAGAATCCCAAATATTCATGCATGGCTCTCGTGCTCGGCCCGTCAGGCACAAGCGCCAACCGCACTTCAGGCCAGGTGGTGAAAAACATGGCCGTGAAGATGTTCTCTCGCGGAATGCTCAATAACGCCTCCACCTTCACAGCCTCCAGGGCCGCAAGTGTGCCGGTGATGATGGCGTCGCACAAATACTCCCCCTCCGACCTCACGACCTCTCTTGGCATCAACAGGGCAAGAAAGGTGAAAGAGAATGCCGCCCACCCGGTGGCAGGGAAAGTGCCGAACGTGGTGGGTTATGACGCTCCCACTGCCGTCAAAATCCTTGAAAGATGCGGGCTCAACGTGCAGCTCAAAGGGTCGGGGCGAGTGGTGTCGCAATCTATTCCCAAGGGATCTGACGTGACACCGGGGGCAAAAATCACTCTCGGACTAAGAATATGACGCGGCCCCGACGTTTATTATGAAAATATTAAAACCTTATCAATATGACTTCAAAACTATCAAGCCTGCTCCGCGACATTGACGTGCTGGAGATAATTGGCGAAACTGATAAAAATATAACTTCGCTTGAGAGCGACTCACGGAAAGTTGAGAAAGACGCTCTTTTCGTGGCTGTGAAAGGCGTAACCAACGACGGCCACAAATACATCCCCGTGGTGGCAAGCGCTCATGTGGCGGCAATTGTGTGTGAAGAGATGCCGGCGGCCTATGAAAAGGGAATAACCTATATCCGCGTGGCCGACTCCGCAGAGGCTCTGGGACGCCTCGCCTCGGCTTGGCACGGACACCCCTCAAGGAAGCTGAAACTTGTGGGCGTCACCGGCACAAACGGGAAAACCACCACTGCCACCCTGCTCTATGAGATGGCAAAGTTTGAAGGATTCAAAGCCGGGCTCCTTTCAACAGTGTGCAACTACGTGGTGGACCGCGCCGTACCGACCACTCACACCACCCCCGACCCTCTCACGCTCAACAGCCTGCTGGCTCAAATGGTGGAGGAGGGTTGCGAATACGCCTTCATGGAGGTGTCTTCCCACTCCACTGCCCAGAAACGTGTGGCGGGACTCAATTTCGCCGGAGGCATTTTCACAAATCTCACACGCGACCATCTCGACTATCACGGCACAGTCGAAAACTATATGAAGGCCAAGAAGGCGTTTTTCGACATGCTCCCCGCCGACGCGTTCGCACTCACAAACGCCGACGACAAATGCGGGATGTATATGGTGCAGAACACCAAGGCAAAAGTCTACACCTACTCTTTGCGCTCCGACGCCGACTTCAAGGGGAAGGTGCTTGAGACACGCCTCGACGGCACTCTCATGCTCCTCAACGGCCGCGAGGTGGAGGTGCAGTTCACCGGACGCTTCAACGCATATAACCTCACCGATGTCTACGGAGCCTCTATCCTGTCAGGGTTCGACCCCGAGGAGGTAATCGTCAACATGAGCCGCCTGGTGCCTGTGGCAGGGCGTTTCCAGCCGTTCCTGTCGCCCGACGGAGTTGCGGCAATCGTTGACTATGCCCACACTCCCGACGCGCTGGTGAACGTGCTCGACACAATCCGAGAGATTGTGGGGCCGGAAGGCGAGATAATCACCGTGGTGGGAGCCGGCGGAAACCGCGACCACGGCAAACGCCCCATGATGGCCCAGGAGGCGGCGTGCCGCAGCGACCTCCTCATCCTCACAAGCGACAATCCCCGCGACGAAAACCCCGAAGACATCATCAACGACATGAAAGCCGGGCTCAACAACGATGAGCTGAAGCGCACTGAATGCGTCACCGACCGCCGGGAGGCAATACGCCACGCAATCAGCAGCGCTAAACCGGGATGCGTGGTGCTTATCGCCGGGAAAGGGCATGAGACATATCAGGAAGTGTGTGGCGTGCGCCATCATTTTGACGACAGAGAAGAGGTGAAAGATGCTTTCAACTCACGTAACAACTAATATTTGAGATGATTTATTCGCTTTTCCAGATTCTTGAGGACTCCGGATTCCCCGGGGCCCGGCTTATGGATTACATCACATTCCGCGCAGGAATGTCGTTCACGCTGGCTATGCTGATAGCCTTGATTTTCGGTCGCACAATCATTCACCGCCTGCAGAGAATGCAGGTGGGCGAGGTGGTGCGCAACCTTGGCCTCGAGGGGCAGATGAGCAAGACAGGAACCCCCACAATGGGTGGAGTGATCATAATCCTGTCGATTCTCGTGCCTTGCATCCTGTTAGGCAACCTTTCAAACATCTACATGATTCTGATGCTTGTGGCAACCGTGTGGATGGGGTCGATCGGGTTTCTCGACGACTACCGCAAGATCAAATACCACAACAAGGACGGGCTGAAAGGGAAATACAAGGTGACCGGACAGGTCGGCCTCGGCCTGATTGTGGGTGTAACAATGTGGCTGTCGCCTCAGATTGTAATGAGCGAAAACATGGAGGTCATGAACCAGTCGAGCCACACTACTGAGATCATTCACTCCATGAACTACGTCAAATCGCCGCAGACCACCATCCCGTTTGTGAAAAACAACAACTTCAACTATGAGTGGCTAACCGACTGGATAGGGAATGCCAACACCGCCGAGACTCTCGGATGGCTCGTGTTTGTGTTTGTGGTCATAATCGTAGTGACTGCCGTGAGCAACGGCGCAAACCTCACCGACGGACTCGACGGGCTCTGCGCCGGCACATCGGCAATCATAGGGGTGGCCCTCGCCATCATGGCATATCTCGGAGGCAACATAATCTATTCCGGCTACCTCAACATAATGTATATCCCGGGCAGCGAGGAGCTTGTGGTATATGCCGCAGCATTCATCGGGGCTCTGGTAGGGTTCCTGTGGTATAACGCATTCCCGGCGCAGGTATTCATGGGCGACACAGGAAGCCTGACCCTGGGCGGAATCCTTGCAGTGTTTGCAATCCTGATTCGCAAGGAGCTGCTGATTCCGCTGCTGTGCCTGATATTCTTCATAGAAGACCTTTCGGTGATTCTCCAGGTGGCTTATTTCAAGTTCACAAAACGGAAATACGGCGAGGGGATGCGAATTTTCAAGATGACCCCTCTTCACCACCATTTCCAGAAAGCGGGCGACGGCTCGGTGAAATGCCTTATAAATTTCCCGAAAGCACCTATCCCTGAATCGAAAATCGTGGTGAGATTCTGGATTGTGGGAATACTCCTCGCCACACTCACATTCGTGACTCTAAAAATAAGATAAAACATTCCTTTTTTCATCAGCACACAAAACGATGAGCATAAACAAACATAACATCGACACCGACGGGCGCCTCGTGGTGCTCGGCGGTGGCGAAAGCGGAGCCGGGGCGGCAGTGCTCGGCAAGGCCAAGGGGATGGACGTGTTCCTCTCCGACATGGGAACTATTCCCGAAAAATATAAAGCGCTTCTCGACAGCCATTCCATACCATATGAGGAGGGCAGCCACACGCCTGAGAAAATACTGAACGCATCGGTGGTGGTAAAAAGCCCCGGCATTCCTCCATATGCCCCTATGGTGAAGGCAATAGAGGAAATGGGGATACCCGTGCTCTCTGAGATAGAGTTTGCTGCAGGGTTCACCGATTCCAAAATGGTGTGCATAACAGGATCGAACGGAAAGACCACCACTACCCTGCTCACATATCACATCTTGCGGAAAGCCGGACTCGATGTCGGGCTTGCCGGAAACGTGGGGAAAAGCCTCGCTCTGCAGGTGGCGGAAGACCCGCATCAGATTTATGTGATCGAACTCTCGAGCTTCCAGCTTGAGAACATGTATAAGTTCAAGGCCAATATCGCGGTCATAATGAACATAACTCCCGACCATATGGACCGCTACGACCACAAGATGGAGAACTATGTGGCGGCCAAGTTCCGCATCCTGCAGAATCAGACCAAAGACGACTATTTCGTGTATTGGCAAGACGACCCCATAATCCGCGCCCAGATTGCACAGGTGCAGAGCGAGGCCCTGCACCTGCCTTTCGGAATGGACCGACAGGAAGACAGCGCGGCATACGTGGAAGACGGCATTGTGCGCTTCGCCACTCCGGGCGACGTCTGGGAGATTCCGCGCGACCGCCTCTCGCTCCCGGGCCTCCACAACCTCTATAATTCAATGGCCGCAGGGATATCGGCTTCCGTTCTGAAAATCAAAAAGGAGAACATCAGGGAGGCTCTTGAGAACTTTGAGGCCGTAGAGCACCGCCTCGAATATGTGGCAACAATAGACGGCGTGCGCTATGTGAATGACTCCAAGGCCACTAATGTCAACTCCACATGGTATGCCCTCGAAAGCATGAACACGCCTGTGGTGCTGATTCTCGGAGGGAAAGACAAGGGCAACGACTATTCAGAAATCGAGGAGCTTGTGAAGAAAAAGGTGAAGGCAATCGTCTGCATGGGGCTGCACAATGAGAAACTTCTTGAATTTTTCAACGGTAAAGTCGATTCCATCGCCGACACCCACACTCTCGACGACGCCATCGCCGCTTGCCGCAAGTTAGCCTGTGAGGGCGACACTGTGCTCCTCTCCCCTTGCTGCGCAAGTTTCGACCTCTTCAAAAGTTATGAAGACCGCGGCGACCGCTTCAAAGAGGCCGTAAGGAACCTCTCCCCCGCCGATAACAAATAATATTCCTCACTCACATAACCTCTCGCCAAATGGCAAACTCTACCGACACCCTCGACACAGGGGTAATTATAAATGAAACTGTCGACGGCATTGCCGTCAACGCAAAAAAGTCAGCCGCTCGCCAGAGCAAGGCTGAGACTTTGCCCAGACCCAAGCCTGACACCTATATATGGGGCATCTATATCATGTTGCTTGTAATCTCTGTGATTGAGCTCTTCTCAGCTTCGAGCACCGAGGTTTCGGCAAAAAACGTATACATGCCTCTCATACGCCACGGCATATTTCTGGTCATAGGGCTCGGATGCGTGTTGGGATTGCAAAACACTCATTACGGCTACCTTAGCCGGTTCGCATGGTTTTTCGCAGCCCTGTCGCTCGGGCTGCTCCTGTTTTCTTATTTCTTCGGAATCGAGATTAACGGCGCGCAGAGAGCGATAAGCATTGCCGGATTCACAATCCAGCCTGCTGAAATAGTGAAACTTACGGTTGTCGTGCTTCTCGCCACAATCCTCGGGCGCCATCAGCAGCCGCGAGGGGTGTCAACACGCGGCATGGTAGAGGCTGCGGTGGTGGTCATCATATTTGGCGGGTGCCTTTGGAAGAACGGCCTCACCAACACACTGCTCCTCTTCGGAGTGAGCCTCTCAATGTTCCTTATCGGGGGTATGAAATGGAAGAAATTCGGCATCATACTCGCCGTCTACGGCATATGCGCCGGCGTGCTGTATGTCATGAAATATCAGGACGACAAGGACAGCGAATTCGACAATGTGGGGCGAACAGAGCTTGTGAAGCAGGCTTCTGACGACAGATCCGACACTCATAAGGGACGTTTGACCCGTTTCCGCGAGGGCGTTCACCCCAATGACCCTATCGACGACTATAACAGGCAGGTTGTGTTTGCCAAATTCGCGCAGGCAAACGGCGGTGTGTTCGGCCAGGGACCCGGCAACTCGCGTGAAAGCGCACGACTCCCTCTCGCATTCTCCGACTATATCTACTCTATAATCGTGGAAGACATAGGCCTGGTGGGTGGAGTAGGCCTTCTTGTGCTATATCTCTTCCTGCTGGCGCGTGCCGGCCGGGTGGCCTACAAGTGCTCCCGGGCATTCCCCGCGTTCCTAATCATGGGATGCGCGGTGCTTATTGTGTTCCAGGCCCTTGTCCACATGGCCATCGTCACCGGCCTCTTCCCTGTCAGCGGACAGCCGCTCCCGCTCATATCCAAGGGCGGCACATCGGTGGTGGTGATGTCGGTGGCTATCGGCATTATGCTCTCTGTGAGCAGATTCGCTGTCACCAGCGGCAACAGGAAAGCGATTAAGGAAGAACTGAAGGAACTCCCTGAAGACATGCAGGCCGCAAACTATTCTGGTTACGATAAAGATTCATCAAAATGACACAAAACACCAAATCGCCGGGAGGCGTGGCCGGGAAACAACGCCCACGTGTGGTGATTAGCGGAGGCGGCACCGGCGGACATATTTTCCCTGCTCTCTCCATTGCCGACATTCTCCGCGAAAGGCTCGACGCCGACATCCTCTTTGTCGGTGCTGAAGACAGAATGGAAATGACAAGGGTGCCCGATGCCGGCTACCCTATTATCGGCCTGCCCGTGGCCGGATTCGACCGCAAAAAAATATGGCGCAACTTCGGAGTGCTTGTCAAACTCTTTAAAAGCATGAGACGTTCGCGCAAAATCATAAAGGATTTCAAGCCCGACATTGCAATAGGAGTGGGCGGATACGCTTCAGGGCCAATGCTGAAAGCCGCACAGAAGGCAGGCGTCCCCACGCTGATTCAAGAGCAGAATTCATATGCCGGTGTCACCAACAAGCTTCTTGGAGGAAAGGCCGATAAAATTTGTGTGGCCTACGACAGAATGGAGCGTTTCTTCCCTGCCGACAAGATTGTAAAGACAGGAAACCCTATTCGCAAATCGCTTCTCGACTCTTCAAAGACTGCACGCCAGGCAAGAGAGTCGTTCGGCCTTGCGCCGGAGCGTAAAACAATCCTTGTGGTGGGCGGAAGCCTCGGGGCGCTGACCATCAACGAGAGCCTTGAGGCCGGAGTGAAAAAAATCGTTGACGATGGGATACAGCTGATATGGCAGACAGGCAAAAATTTCGGCAACAGAGGTCCGCTTGCGGCAAAGGGGCTTAAAGGCGTGGTGGTGACTCCCTTCATATCCGACATGGCAAGCGCCTACAGGGCCGCAGACGTGGTGATAAGCCGCGCGGGGGCCGGGTCGATAAGCGAGCTTCAGAACCTTGGGAAACCGGCCATACTTGTGCCGTCGCCAAATGTGGCCGAAGACCATCAGACCCACAACGCAAGGGCGCTCTCCGACAGAGGCGCGGCAATCCTCGTGACTGATGCCGAGGCACGCCAAATCCTTGTAGACAAAGCTATATCCCTGATAAAAGAGCCCGAGGCCATTGAGAAAATGGCTAAGGAAATCTCTGCCATGGCTCTCCCCTGCAGCGACGCCATGATTGCAGATGAAGTTGTCAAAATTATTTATCCACAGAAATGAACACCTGCAACAATACTCACCCCGGCGACTCCGCTTTCAGAAACCTCTTTTTCGTAGGCGCCGGAGGCATAGGGATGGCCAATCTGGAACGCTATTTCCTGAGCAAAGGCCATAACGTGGCCGGCTACGACCGGTCTCCTTCACAACTCACCGCCGCCTTGCAGCAGGAAGGCGTGGAGATTACATATGACGACTGCGAAGACTGCATTCCGGAGCCGTTCCGCAATCCGGACGACACACTCGTGGTCTTCACACCCGCTGTGCCGGAGTCGAGCCGCATTCTCTCATGGTTCAGAAACAACAGCTTCGAGGTTGTGAAACGAGCCGCCCTTTTGGGGAAAATCACCCGTTCCACAAAAGCAATATGTATATCCGGCTCTCACGGGAAGACCACAACTTGCTCCATGACAGCCAATATCTTGCGCGGTTCAACGGTGGGTTGCAACGCATTTCTGGGCGGGATTCTGCGCAACACGGGCAGCAATCTCGTGCTTTCAGAGTCATCTCCATGGTCGGTGATTGAGGCCGATGAATATGACCGATCATTCCATCACCTCTCCCCCACGATTGCAGTCGTGACATCTACCGACCCTGACCATCTCGACATCTATGGCAACGAGGAGGGCTATCTCGAAGGGTTCGCACATTTCACTTCCCTGATACGCCCCGGGGGCACTCTCCTGCTCCACACCGGCCTTAAGCTGATTCCTCGCACTCAGCAGGGTGTGAATGTAATGACCTACAGCGGAGGCCCCGAAGGCGACTGGCATGCAGAAGACATATGCTTCGGCAACGGCTCGCTGACATTCACCCTCGCCGGCCCGGAAAATCTGAAGATTCCGGGAATCGAGGTCGGAGTGCCGGTCGAGATTAATATCGACAACGCTGTGGCGGCGGCGGCGGCATCCATAATGGCCGGGGCCGCTCCCGAAGACGTGAAAAACGGGCTGCGCACTTTCAGGGGTGCAAAAAGGCGCTTTGAAATAATCCTCGACGGACGCGACGGCTCCACCGCCCTCCTCGATGATTACGCCCACAGCCCTAACGAGGTGAAAGCATCAATTCGCTCTGTCAAGAAACTTTATCCGGGAAGAAAAGTGTCGGTCATTTTTCAGCCGCACCTCTACACGCGTACACGCGATTTCGCCCCGGAATTCGCTGAAGCCCTCTCTGAAGCCGACGAGGTGATCATGCCGGAGATATATCCCGCACGCGAACTCCCCATCCCCGGAGTTGACTCCATGTTGATTCTGAATTCAGTTTCTTCACCCTCAAAATGCTATTGTGAGCGAAAAGATTTGCTTAATCTGATAAAAAATAGTAACTTTGACATCTTGATGACATTAGGAGCCGCCGACATCGACCGGCTGCTCCCTGACATCGAAACTATACTGAAGAAAAAACATAACGCCTGACGATGCGTAAAACTATACTCAAATGGCTCATTCTCACCTCCTTGATAGCCTATGCGGTGATTGCCGCGATATGGGCTCACGGGGAGGCGAGGCTGCATGGCTGCAGTGGTATAGATGTTACTATATCCAATGCCTCAAGCGCCGACACCGTCACCAGGCAGGGCGTTATGGAGGAATTGTCGCGCTATCCGCGAAAGATCATCGGCACTCCCCTTGAGCGTCTCAACACACGCCACATAGAAAAATATCTAAGCTCTTTCTCAAATTTTGAAGATGTGGAATGTTCCCTCACCACCGACGGCAAACTCAGTGTCAGAATCACGCCTATGGTGCCGGCAATAAGGGTGTTCGACGGCGACAAGAGCTACTACATCAACAAAGACGGGAAAGTAATTGAGTCGAAAGCCTCATTCTTTGTCGATGTCCCTATTGTGTCGGGCAAATTCTCCAAGACGTTCACCCCCAGGCAAGTGCTTCCGGTGACCCGTTTCATCGAAAACGACCCCGTGCTGTCGAAACTCGTGGGGATGGTGGAAGCCTCCGACCCAGACAACATCATTCTCGTGCCCCGCATCCACGGCCATGTCGTCAACTTTGGCGACACCAACCGGCTTGAGGAGAAGCGCAGGGCGCTGATCACCGTCTATCGCAAGGTGATGCCTTATAAAGGATGGGAGGAATATGACACTATCTCCGTGAAATTCAAAGGGCAAGTAGTGGCCACGCGCCGCGACAAAAGGCCGATGGAACACGGTGGGATATATGACGACGACACCGACATGGAAGAAGCCACACTCCCTGTTGTGGCGGCGGTAAATGCGGAATAGCCGTTGAAAAATTTCAACACACATCAAACCAAGACGCCTTCAGTCCGTTAATAAAATTAGAACAAAACCACCATGAGTGAGAGATATATAGCCGCTGTAGAAATAAGCAGTTCAAAGATTATCGCCGCTGTCGGAAAAACAAGCGGCGCCGGCCAGCTCGACGTCATCGCCGTGGAACAGGAAAACTGTGTGGACGGCGTCAGATACGGCATAATCCAGAATCTTGAGGAGACTGCCCTCATGACAGCACGAATTATAAATCGCCTTGAGCAACGCCCCGGCGTAGCCCCCCGCAAGATCAAAAGCGTGTTTGTGGGCAGGTCGGGACGCTCCCTGCGCAACATCCCTACGGAAGTGTCGATCAATCTTCCCGACGACACTGAAATAACAGACGACATAATTAACCGCCTGCGCTCCGACGCATTGCGAACAGCCATCGACAACTCTCTCGAAGTGGTCGACGCCGTGCCGCGAATTTACAAAATCGGAAAATCCGAGACACACTCCCCTAAAGGGGCCGTAGGCAACTGTATACATGCCACTTACGACCTGGTTGTGTGCCGCCCTGAGCTCAAACGCAACATCAAGAGAACACTCACCGACAAGCTGCACATCGAGACAGAGGCTTTCGTCGTGACTGCTCTCGCCACAGGACACCTGATTCTCACACCAGATGAAAAACGCCTCGGGTGTATGCTCGTAGACATGGGGGCTGAAACAACCACCGTGACAATCTACCGAAAAGGTTCCCTATGCTATTTCGCCACAATTCCGCTCGGCGGACGAAACATAACCCGCGACATAACTTCGCTAAATGTGCTCGAGGTGAAAGCCGAGGAAATGAAGCTGACCTCTGGCAACGCAATCGCAAGGGAATCAACCTCATCTCTCAACATCAACGGAGTGAAACTCTCCGACATTAGCAACCTCGTGGTGGCAAGGGCCGAAGAAATTGTGGCCAACGTCGTGGAGCAGATGGAATATGCCGGGCTAAAGGAGTCTGACCTCCCGGGCGGAATAATCTGCATCGGCGGCGGCTCTCGCCTGCAAGGGATAACCGACCTCCTTTCGCAGCAAGCCGACCTCCCAGTAAGGCGCGGCCAGCTCCCGGCATATGTCAGAATAGACGACATCAACGCTGTTAATTCTGAAATAAGCCAGGTGGTCAGCGTGTTATACGCCGGAGCCACACTCAGCAACCGTGAATGCCTCGAAATTCCCGCACGGCAGGAGATTCCCGAAATCGGCACCAAGCCGGCTCCGGAGGTTGCAGTCGAAGATGTCGAGCCGGCAGAAAAGAAACCGGGACGAACCGGCAGGTTGTTCAACTCTATCACGGAAAGAATAACCAGGCTCTTCGGAAATCCCGACGACAACTCAGAACTCATAGAATAATGCTCTCCCTTATAGTGCAAGAGACTATGAATCAAATCATTCTCTCCTATAATCCTTACCTCTCTAATTATGCACTTAATATATGCATGACGATATCGAAATATCCAATATATCCGATGACTCACGGTTTATCGACGATCCTAACGCATCTATCATAAAAGTGATCGGTGTGGGAGGCGGCGGCGGAAACGCTGTCAATTATATGTACCGCCAAGACATCCCGAATGTCAATTTTGTGGTGTGCAACACCGACAAACAACACCTCGACATGTCGCCTGTGCCCACCAAACTGTTGCTCGGCTGGGAGATAAGGCACGGTCGCGGAGCAGGCAACAACCCCGACGTGGGCAGGCAGTGCGCCGAACATAGCGAGCCGGAAATACGCAAACTATTTGAAGACGGCACTGAAATGGTGTTCATCACCGCCGGAATGGGTGGCGGCACAGGCACCGGCGCCGCCCCTGTGGTGGCAAGGCTTGCAAAACAAGCCGGAATGCTCACAATCGGCATTGTGACAGTGCCGTTCATGTTCGAAGGCGACAAAAAGATTCTTAAAGCTCTCGACGGCGCCAACGAAATGAGAGAGCACGTCGACGCTTTGCTGCTTATAAACAACGAAAACCTCATAGAGCTATATAAAGACCTCAATTTCTTCAATGCCTTCGAGAAGGCAGACGACACTTTGGCCAACGCCGCGCGAAGCATTTCCGACATCATATCGGAGCGATGCTACATAAACGTTGACTTCGAAGATGTCAGAACCACTCTCAAAGACAGCGGCACAGCCATTATATCAACGGCTTACGGCGAGGGGGACCATCGCATCTCCGATGCCATTCACAACGCGCTGCATTCGCCGCTGCTGAAGGCGCACGACATCTACACATCGAAGAGGCTGCTGTTCAAGTTCACATGCTCTCGTGAATCGGCCAACGCGCTTCGATCGGAAGAGATTGCCGAAATCACGCAGTTCACGTCGAAACTCCCTTCAAGCATCGACGTGAAGTGGGGCATAGGCGACAATCCTGAAATGGGCGACAGGGTGAAGATAACTGTGCTCGCTTCAGGCTTCGATGTAACCCTGAGGGAAGGGAACGACCCCAAGGAGAAAGACAAGGAGAAGATTGTGTTTGAAAACAACGCGCGCAAGGAGGAAGAAAAGCAGAAACACGAGGAGTCGGCTGAACGAATTGCCGAGGTGTATGGCTCCGACAAGGTAATCAAGCAGCGCCGCAACACAGCACGCATGAAATATGCCGTGCTAACCCCATCGCAGCTCGACGACCATGAGGTGATTGCCATGATCGAGAGCGTGCCGACCTACAATCGAGAGCCGAGATTCAACGATGAACTGAAAAAAATATCGGAAGGCAGCTCTTCATTCAGGCACAAAAGCCAGCAAAAGCCCCAGCAGAATGGCGACACCATATCTTTCGGCGACTTTTCCTGAATCTCTCGCTTTCCCTGAAGCATCACACAAAGATTAATAATTTAAAACCAGACACATAAACAGGTGCGCCGACGGCGTCACTGAATAAAACGATTTTATTAAAGATGGAAACCAAATTCCAGATGGTGGCTAAGACATTCCAGGGCCTCGAAGACGTGCTCCGTGATGAACTCATCGACCTTGGCGCCGAAAACGTGGAGTTGGGGCTCAGAATGGTCACATTCGAGGGCGACAACGAACTGATGTATCGCGCCAATCTATGCTGCCGAACTGCCCTTAGAATCCTCAAGCCTATCGTGAAGTTTACTGCCGATTCAACTGATGAACTGTATGACAAGGTGCGCGACCTTGACTGGGAGCAATTCATGAGCGTGGATTCCACCTTCGCTATCGATTCCACGGTAAACAGCGCAGAGTTCAACCACTCTAAGTTTGTAACATATCGTGTGAAAGACGGCATCGCTGACCATTTCAACGACAAATACGGGCGCCGACCCTCGATTCGTCTTTCGGGCGCTGACCTGCTATTGAATGTGCACATTGCCGAAAACCGTGTCACTATCTCTCTCGACTCCAGCGGAGAGCCGCTGTCTAAGCGAGGATATCGCACTGAACAGACCGAAGCCCCGATTAATGAAGTGCTTGCCGCCGGAATCATCCTTAAAACAGGATGGAAAGGTGACTGCGACTTCGTCGACCCCATGTGCGGTTCGGGCACATTTCTTGTGGAGGCGGCACTGATTGCCGGAAACATCAACCCAGGAATCTACCGCGAAAGTTTCGCTTTCGAGAAATGGCCGGATTTCAACAAGGAGCTTTTTGAAGACATTTACAACGACGACTCCGCAGAACGTGAGTTCGCCTATAAGATTTATGGCGGCGACATCGACCCGGAGGCCGTGGCGATTGCTCGCAAAAATATCAAGTCGGCTCGAGTAGACGACATGGTGGAACTCGTGTGCAAGCCTATGTCCGACTGGACCGAAAACGCCCCGGAAGGTGTGCTCGTCACAAACCCGCCTTACGGCGAGCGATTGCGCCCCGACAACATAAACCTGCTCTACAAGGGGATAGGCGCTACTCTCAAGAAATACTTCCAGGGATGGCACGCATGGATTATCGGATACCGCGACGAGCAGTTCACCGAAATAGGGCTGAAGCCGTCAGTCAAGATTCCGCTCCACAACGGGGCGCTTGAATGCAGCCTGAGAGAGTATGTGCTCTTCGACGGAAGGTATTCCGATTTCAGAGCCGACGGCGGAAGCGTGGCAAATCTCGATGCAAAAAAGGAGCAAGGGCCCAAGAAGGTGCGCCACATCTCCGACGACGACTGGGAGAAACAAGCCAGAAAGTTCAATTCCGGCAAAGGGGTTATCGACGACCGCAAGAAGAAAAAACCGTTCAGCCGTGACGACCACAAGCGCAGTTTCGATTCCGCGCCTAAAGGCGGATACCTCCATGACGACGACGACGATTTCGATGCCGACTTCTCACCGCGCCAGAGTTCTCGCGACTATAGCCGTAATTCCGACCGCAAAGATAGGGGAGGAGAACGCCCATTTGACCACAACCGTTCGCGCGACGACCGCAAGCCGTTCAACCGTGACGACCGCAGGACGTTGAAACGTGACGCCCG
>VSPM01000163.1 GCA_009775365.1 Muribaculaceae bacterium | reverse complement strand
CCTTGAAAGGCCGCCCAATACTCTATGTCTTTTGCTTGGTTGAAAAACATAAAGTTCTTATCCCGAACTCGCGTTCTATGATCAAGAAGCTGACATCATTATTGGGATTGGTTGCATTAGGAGGGGGCGTGGCGATTTATTCGACTGATATTATAGCCACGCACCAGACGGCAGCAAGGCCCGGAGAAACGAAGAAGGAGATAGGCGGGAAGTTGAAGCTGACCCCATCGAACAAATTCAATGTAGTGTCAAATCCTGAGGAATTTTTCAGGCCCGGTGCAGTTTTTGGCAAACGTTCATTGCAAAGGAGTGCTAAATCCGGGATTAAACGTATAGCGGCCGCTCCCAATGTGGCGGACAGCCTGCTCCTTTACGGGCTCAACTATAGCGACGGCACCTGGCAGACACTTTCAGGTCTTGACTCTAAGGTGTATTCTTTTCAGTCAGCGCCGGCGTCGCGCTTTGTGGAGGCTTCTCCCGCGAATCTTGAAAAGCCTATGGCGGCTTTTTATGCCAAAGGGAAGTTCTATCTCCTTTTCAGCGACATGGAGACAGACGAGAACTATAACAGCCTCTCTTCGCTTCGCATGAAGGTATATGACGCATCCTCATGGGAGGAACTTGACGATGTTGTTATATCGGAAATGTCGATGGGTATGGATTGGTATCTGCGCCAGGTAGCGGCATACGACCCGACGACTAACAAGGCGTATACAATGTCGTGGGGCGACGGCAAGCCGCTTATATCGATAGATGTCGACACTTATGAGGCCAGGATTATCGGAGGAAATGCAAATAAGTTCATCCAGACAATGTTTGTTGACTCTGACGGCCAATTGTATGGCATCACTTTCGATGAAAAGAAGCTTTACAGGATAGACAAGAGTACCGGGGCGATGGAAGAGGTAGGCGATCTCGAGCTTCCGTTCAACATAAGCGCTGACCCGATGTCTGCGGTATATGACCCGGCCGGAAAGAGAGCCATATGGGTTGCTGTGGATGGCAACAGTAAGGAGTCTGCGCTTTTGAGTGTGGACCCTGTGACCGCAAAGGTTGAGAAAATTGCGGATATGCCCGGCAATGAGCATATCCTCGGTCTTTACACGCCAGAGACTTCGGCAAATGCGCCGGCAGCCCCGACAAAAATAAGTTATGCGGGTGGCAAATTATGTATGAAGGCCCCGTCATCCACACATTTTTCAGGGGAGGAGCTTTCAGGCGCGCTTACCATAGAAGTGATCTCTAAGGGGAAGACTATCAAAGAACTCGGTGTCTCCCCGGGAGAGGATGTGGCCGCAGACCTTCCGCTTGCCGATGGCGATTACCATCTGTTTATCCGTGTAAGGAATGCTGCCGGCTTATCTCCGGAACGCCGCTTAGACACATTTGTAGGCAGCGACATGCCGTGCGCTGTGTCGGAGCTGACTCTTTCGATGGAAGACACAAAGAACTCTGTGCTGACATGGGAAGCCCCCGATAAGTCTGTTCATGGCGGAGCAATCGATGACAATTCCCTGAATTATCGTGTGGTTAGATTCCCGGATGAAACTGTGGTGGCAGAAGGCTTGAAAGAGACTTCTTTCACAGAGCCGATACCGGAGGCTCACGCCAGGTATTATTACGAGGTGACGGCGTTCGCAGGCTCCCTTGAAGGTGAACGCGCGGTTTCAAATGTAGTGACCGGCGGCGATGTGTGGGTGCTCCCTTACACCGAGACATTCGACACTCAGGCAGATTTCGATTCGTTCAAGGTGGTAGACGCCAACAACGACCTTCATACATGGCAACACATGCTCCCGGCAGGAGAGACTTCAGGCTATGCTTATCTTGTTGGCAACGGCACGGCGGATGTCGACACCGGAATATACGAGGGCAATGGAAATGACGACTATCTGATTTCTCCCTCTGTGCGGCTGAAATCAGGTGTGGACTACAGGATGCAGTTTGACAGCTATGATAATTTCTTAACATATGAATACCTTTCTACGCGAGTTCGGGATAAGAACTTTATGTTTTTCAACCAAGCAAAAGACATAGAGTATTGGGCGGCCTTTCAAGG
>VSPM01000162.1 GCA_009775365.1 Muribaculaceae bacterium | reverse complement strand
AATCCAACATGAATTTTTAACAATTAGTGGGCTCTGACCGCCATAATTGTTCAGTGCACCGCACTTGGACGCTTACACTCTATGTCTTTTGCTTGGTTGAAAAACATAAAGTTCTTATCCCGAACTCGCGTTATAATTATATTTCGCTTCATAAGGTGGCTCTTTGTCGATTATTGAATTCTGATATACGCCTGGCAAATTGTTGATTTTAATCTGCATTATAATGATATTGAAATGAAAACTATTTTCATAGGACCAGCCGGTGGAGGGAAGACTCCTGCGAATGGCGCAAGTATCAAGAATTTCCATATCCTTAAAAGACTTTCCTCTTTAATCGATAATCTTTTAGTCATAGATACCGAGAATTGGAAAAAGAATCCTTTGTTGATTGTTAATTTGTTGCTGACAATTTTAAAGAATAGAAAAGCCAAGTATATTTTATCATTGAATACCGGTAGTGCGAATAAATTTATCAGGATCCTTAATATCCTTGCACCTGATGCTCAAATCATTTATTGGGTAATAGGTGGTTCTTTCGCAAAGAGAATGAAGAAAAAAGAATTTTCACCTTCCTCTTATCATTGTATATCAAAGATTATTGTAGAGGGGGAGTCGATGTCTCAAGACCTCAGCGAATGCGGTCTGACAAACGTAGATGTCCTTCCTAATTTTAAAATTATAAAGAACTCTTTTGAGAAGAGCGGATCTCCCACATTCCCTATAAGGTTTGTTTTCTTGTCAAGAATCATACCTCAAAAAGGGTGTGACCATATAATACGTGCTGTCTCAGAACTGAACATGGAGGGGTATGGCGATAGATTCAAGGTTGATTTTTATGGACCAATCGACAGTTCTTATAAATCGGTATTTCTAAATGCGGTAAATAGTGCAACCAATATGGAGTATAAGGGATTTTTAGACTTACGAAATCCAGATAATTATGTGAACTTAAATGCATATGATGCGATGCTTTTCCCGACAATATGGGCAGGGGAGGGATGTCCCGGCATTGTTATTGACGCATACATAGCAGGTATACCGATTCTTGCAAGCGACTGGAATTTGAATAAAGATTATATAACAGACAAGGAGACAGGACTGCTATTCAAAGCAGATGATTCAGAGGCTCTCAAAAAGTCAATACTTAATTGTATTCTCAATCCTGTCATGCTTGGCGATATGTATTGCAATATACCTGAAGTATTGAAAAAATTTGATATTGTCAATGTCTTGGATAAAAGGAATCTTAAAAGATTAAGAATTATTGATTTGTGATATTTAGGAGTTTGAATCATTTAAAAAATTATCTCTTAATACTTTTGTTGCTACTGTTCTTCAGTGTTTATTTTCTTCTTAATGCTGAAGATGATAAATTCATGCAACTGACAGACACTGATTGGGTTCTTGACTGGGAGGAAGATTTTGACAGTCCTTTTCTTGATACTGCTGTATGGAGCAAGATTCCTCGAGGTGTTGCTTTGTGGAAGAACACAATGTCGTCAGATAGTAGATGTTTTGATTTCAGAGAAGGGTGCATAGTCTTGAAAGGGATAGTAAACGAATCTTTCGATAACGATACTTCCGGGTATCTTACCGGTGGAATTTACACTAAATTTAAAAAAGCGTTACAGCCTGGAAGAATTGTAATAAGAGCTAAATTTAATTCGGCGCGTGGTGCTTGGCCTGCATTATGGTTAGTTCCATATGAGGCCGATAAGCCTTGGCTGCGGGATGGCGAAATAGATATTATGGAGCACTTTCATCATAAACCATTTGTACTCCAGACTATTCATTCTCATTATACGAGAGATGTCGATTCTGAATATCCGAAAAATAAGGTGAAAGTGCATGTTGATTTTAAGCAATTCAATGAATATGGAGTAGATATTTTTGAAGATAGTGTTGTCTTTCATGTCAATGGTATGAAAACGCTTTGTTACCCGAAACTATCTGATTATCCTGACGATAGACAATTTCCGTTTTATCATGACTGGACTTTATTGATGGATATGCAATTGGGCGGTGGAAATGTAGGTGGAATCAATGATTCTGAATTGCCTGTCGAGATGGAAATTGACTGGGTGAGACATTATGTGCGACAGTAACTTATAATTCAATTATATTAAACAAGTAGTTGCACGGACGATTTAATACGAACTATATTAAAATCCAAATAAAATGAGGCAAAAATTACATCCACCTTAGATTATTTGAGAATAGTCAT
>VSPM01000161.1 GCA_009775365.1 Muribaculaceae bacterium | reverse complement strand
TAATGTACCAGAAGGTTCATCACGGTATCGTTGTCAACCACGCATAATCCGCTCTTTTGGATTTGGGAGCATAGGTAGTTGATTGCCCCTTCCATAGACTTTGATGGATTAGCCATTTTGATTGCGAACATCGGTTCAGCGATGCAACGCTCCTGTAACATCTGCTGCATTACTGCGATTGCAGAGTTGTTTGATTTCATTGTCTTTGCCATAGTCGTAATATTTTAGAAAGTTATTAACCAGTAGATTATCGCTATCATCGTCAGTATGGAGATTAGCCACCCCACACCTCGGAATATCGGCTTTACAACCGCCCATATCATCAGACCGACAATAGCACCGAGGATAACCACAACCACCTTTGCAACCTTTTTTAATGCGGTTTGAGCTGGTGAAGGAGTGAAGCTCGAATTTTTAATATGTCTGTCATTCAGTGTCATAAGGCGATATTTTTTTTTAATGCGTATAATCGCAGTTTGAAGTTTGTTCGCTCGATGAACTCCCCGCGTGACGGAAAGCAAGGGGTGTTCGCCTCACGGCTTAAAAAATACGAGCTGACCAACGGGAAGTCTGGAGATTTTTTCAGCCGAAAGGCAAAGAATACCCCGTTCCGGCACGTTCATCGCCACGAGCGAACACACTTTGAACTCCGCTTATAATCAGCATGAAAGTAGAGCCAGCGCAGCCCCACAGGGTGACACTGAATGACAGACATACGAAAATGCTATCCCTGACAACGATGTGGAGATGCAACGACCTATGAAAAGAACTATGAAGCGGGCGTGAAGAACACGGGTTGCCGATCAGAGTCGCGCGAGGTACAGCGACGTCCCCGGCGCATCCTCACGCGGCGTTGAGGCTACCGGTGTTTAGCCCGCTTTCTCTATGCAGAGTGCGGTCAATGGGTGTCAGGCGCAGCCCGTCACCTTTTGACGGCACTCAACCCAGCGCAGCCAAGCGTTGCATCTCCGCCTCGTTTCGCAGAGAGAAAAATATAGAGCCATCGAACACTTAGTTTATCTAAATGTTTCTCAAATAAGAAACTTTTTATTATATTTGCACCATGAATACAAATTTCAAAAAAATAGGAGAGTTGCTTTATCTGCGGCGTAAAAGCAAGGGACTTACCCAAGATGAGGTAGGAGCCATGATTGGTGTGCAGAAAGCGATGGTGTCGAAGGTTGAAAACGGATCATGTGTGAACTTCAACACAATCAGCCGGATTGCAGATGCTCTGGAGGTTGAGCCTGTCGTTGAACTGAAACCAATGAAAAAAGCCGATAAGAATGTCATAGATTATATAATGACAGCCATCATCGAGTTTTCAAAAAGACACCGCCTGACGATCCGTGAGGCCAGTAATTATCTAAATCGCTTTAAGGGTATTGCTTTCCTGACCGAATTTTATGATGTGGAACATACGCTGTCGTTTAATGATTGCGAAGAAGGCTTAACCGTGGTTTGCCAAAAAAATGGAGGGGCAATCATATGTTATCCTCATTCCTCTGGAGGCAGCGATCAATATGCTGAAGAAATTATGAAAGACAGGAACGCGAGTTATTTATTTGAGGGCATATCAGCCGATGTTGTCCGCTATCTTGTGGAACGGGAAGGAATGGAATTGACGGAAGCAATCTCCACTTTCCACAATTCAGAAACATTTTCCAAATTGGAGGACTTTTCCACAGGATTGTATATCGAAAGTCCGGCATATGTCTATGACTTATTGTTGTCAGAATTGAGAAATGGACGACTTGTGCCATAGCAGTACTATTCCAATAAAATGATTAACTTTGCATATCGTAATGCACCGATTTTATGAACTTTGATTTAGACTACATACTGCAACTCGCCCAAAATCACGAGGGCGTTGACATTGAATTTAAGGAAACCACCGGGCAACTTGACCGGGGGATGGAGACATTGTGCGGTATGCTCAACGGTGACGGAGGTATTGTGGTCTTCGGTATCAAAAATTCCGGCAAGATTGTCGGGCAGGAAATTGGCGACAAAACAACACGCACGATTGGCGAGGCTCTGCGCCGTTTCGAGCCAGCGGTGGAAATTCAGCCTAAATACGTCAAAATTACTGATTCTGACAAGAAGCTGATTGTGTTTGAGGCGGAGGGCAATAATCCTGACAGACCCTATTCATACGACGGCAGACCTTATCAACGACATGATAGTGTCACATCAGTTATGCCGCACGACAGACATTCGCGTATGATTATGCACCGTGGTGGACTCAGATACAAATGGGATACCTTGCCCAACGA
>VSPM01000160.1 GCA_009775365.1 Muribaculaceae bacterium | reverse complement strand
GGACGGAGCAGAAGTTGCTGCCGCTATAAGTCGAAATTTTAACGGCGTAAGGCTTGAACAGATGATCGACAGTGGCCAACCGTTAGAAGTCCACTTTGTAGTTCCGGTTCAACTGAAGAAAAAGGAGTAATTAGAATAATACATATTATTTGATTGGATGCCAAATCATTGGCACCCAGCCATATCCTTACCCTTATGAAACAGGCTTCAATTATACTGTTAATGGTATTTTACGCTGTGCTGCAATGTTTTAGCCAGAGTGTTATAAGCGGTGTTGTCAAAAACGTCGAAGGTGCTGCTGTGGACTTTGTCAGTGTGATTGCATCGTCGTCAAATGCTCCTAAAACCATCTTGGCTTCTGCCTTCACCGATGAAAACGGCAAGTTTCAAATGTCGGTTAAAAGCGAGAGCGACAGCCTCATTCTCAAAGCGTCGAGCGTCGAGATTGCTCCGACGGAGATTACAGTGCCCAACCGCACAGGCAACTATGAAATCATTGTGGAGAACCGCGCCGTCGAACTGAAAGAGGTCGTTGTAAAGTCAAAGAAAGTCTATTCCCACGGCGACACCATCAACTATAATGTCGGCTCTTTCCTCTCGCAAACAGACCAATCTATTGCTGATGTTTTAAGGAAAATGCCGGGCATAACGGTTTCGGATGCCGGACAGGTGTCCTATCAGGGCAAACCTATCAAGAACTTTTACATCGAAGGCCTTGACCTTATGAAAGGGCATTACGGCATTGCCACCAACAATATCGACCCCAACAACATCGCCACAGTGCAGGTACTTGAAAACCATCAGGACATCAAGGCACTCAAAGGGCTACGCCCGGAGGAACAAGCCTCAATCAACCTGCGGCTCAAAGAGGGTGTCAAAGGTGTGTTCAATCTCATTGCAACACTCGGAGGCGGCTATGGCGATGAAGGATTGTGGAACAACTCCGCAATAGCAACGTATTTCCGACGCAACAGCCAGTTTCTTGCGACATACAAGGGCAACAACACCGGCGAAGACTTGTCGCAGGAACTGTATTCCTTCGACAACGATTATTCGCGCACAAGCAATATATCGACAATCTCCATGCCATCGGCTCCGGGTATTGACAAGCGTTTCTATTATTTCAACCGCTCACACAACGCTACATTCAATAATGTATATCGTGTAGGCAAATCGGGCGAGTTTGGTATCAACGCCGCCTATCTGAACGACCGCGACACGAGGCAGAGTCATTCGGCGACCACCAATTACCTGCCCGACGGCGGAGTGAACACCGTTGACGAAATAATGAACGGTACAGCACGTATGCAGAAAGCATATGGCGACCTTACATATATGAACAACGGCGATGAAAGCTATCTCAAAGAGCAGTTGAAATTTGATTGGAGCACAACCGATGCCGACAGCCGTATTGTAGCCGGAGGCGACAATGTAAGCCAGATTGGTAAGACCGACACTTACCGCCTGCTCAACAAATTTCACATGACGCACCGCAATACCTCCGACCGTGGATTTGAGATTTCGTCGCTTGTCAATTTGGAAAAACGTCCGCACAGCCTGTCTGTTTCTCCCAATCTGTTCCCCGACATCATACCAAGCGATATGCTGTATCAGCACGTGGACTTCCGCAATATTTCCACCGAGAACAGTGCGGGATTACTGTCTGTATTCAAGGTCGGCAATTTCACCTTGCACCCCTCGGCGATAGTCAACTATCATCACAATTCACTCGAAAGCCGGCTTGATGCAACAAACAATGACCTGACGCTCGACTATCTCGATGCCGGTATCGGAGCAGAAGTGATGTTCAATACTCGCAAAATCCATGCCTCGCTATATCTGCCAATGAAATACCGCCTGTTCCGGCTGAACAACAGACTTGACGGCGACATTACCGACAAAAACCGTTTCCGAGTCGAGCCGTCATTCAACTTTACATATAAATTCAACAGCAGTCATAACCTCAAAGCATCAGCAATGCTGAATTATATGACACCCTCGATTGAAACGTTGTATTCCGGGCACATACTGACATCTTACCGCCAGTTGTCGGCTTACGACGTGGCAGGGCTGTACGAAGGCATGAATCAGTTTTACTCGTTAGGCTACGATTTCAAGAATATTCTTTCTATGAACGCGAGTTCGGGATAAGGAACACCATAAAAAAGTTGAATCGGCAGCTTGAAAAAGCTGTCGATTCTTTTGGGTTCGCCCGACATGGGCATAATCTAACGGGTGTAAGTCCCGAGCGCGCCCCGATAGCGGGAAGCGCATAGTCCGAG
>VSPM01000016.1 GCA_009775365.1 Muribaculaceae bacterium | reverse complement strand
TAAAATGTCCTCAACAAAGTCGCTAATTTTTGAGTTGAATTTTACCATGTTTTCAACATTGTTCTATTACACAGAAGCACTAATGTATATCAGGAACTTATGGCTATTCACTCATGATTTTTGATTCAAAAATCAGAACTTAGAACTGAACACCCTACTTTTTTTCTATTTGCCTAAGTTCCGACACAATCAAGAGAAGCTCATCACGAATTTCCGTCGGGAGCGTCACCCCTCTGACCTGTATGCTCCGGCTCCATCCCGCCACATCTTTAGGAAGAAGTGTCATAAGCACATCACGAAACTCCTCTACCTCCTCAGCCGTGTAGCCATCGGCTTCCCGGCCTCGAAAGCGGTCAAGCTCTTCATCGTCGTAATACACTATCTCCCCTGTGAGCGGCGACAGGTTTGTTTTCTCACACACCATGTGCATGCCGCAGCACACCTCGCTTTCAGCTTCGTCTCCTCCTGACGGCAATGTCTCATCGCCTGATTCACTCCCCCTCGAATCTTCCGGCCCGGCAGCTACATCTACACTTCTATCGCCATCCACGGAACCGTCATCCTTATGCTTCCTACGATAATAGAATACGTCGGTGGCATAAAGAATCACGCCTATCACCACCATTGCCGCCAATATCACTAACGCTCCTTGCATAGTTTCATTAATTTTCAAAATCAAATATACCCGGACTAACCACAACCATCACATCTCCCTCCCGCCTGCAGTTCAAGCCCAGTTTCGGAAGTTGCCCCCAGAATCCGGGAAACGATTTATTCACCACATCAGGATTGGCTATCCGCACCTCTCCCATGTGTAATGCCGCCATAGCAAATGCCATGGCTATGCGATGATCGTCATAGGTCTCTACAACCTGACGCCCTACGCTCCAGCAACCTCCACGCCACTCTATGAAATCTTCTCCGACATTTATAGGGTAGCCCAGCCGCTCAAGCTCCGTCTTAATCGCTGCGAGGCGGTCGCACTCTTTAAGCCGCAAATTCTTCACGCCTGTAAACCGGAAACGGCACGCATTGCAAATACAAGCCACGGCAAACGCAGGGACCATGTCGGGATTGTCACTTAAGTCCGCCTCGATTTCATCCGGAAGGCTGTAGAGCCGCTGGATGCACACCCCATCTTTTTTAAACTGAGACACCACGCCCAGCCGATGAAAAAATTTCACAGTGGCGGAATCCCCCTGCAGCGACTCTTCAGGGGGCACAAGAGAGCCGATTGTCACCGGAGAAAGCATCAACGCGCAGGCTTCATAAAAGAACGATGCCGCGCTCCAGTCTGCTTCAATCTTAAAATCGCCCGGCGCCTTATAGACACCCTCATTCACTTCCACGCAGTCGTCATGCAGGCTCACAGCAATGCCAAACGTGCGCATTACTTTTGCCGTCATCTCGGCATATGGACGGGAAACAAGCGGAGTGGAGAAGCGCAGCCTCATCCCGCCTTCCCACAAAGGGGAAACCAGCATAAGCGCCGATATGAACTGCGAACTTATGTCGCCGCGTATATCAAACTCTCCACCTTTCAGCCTTCTGCCTGCAATTCGATATGGGCCCTTGCCATCTACGCCTTCAGGGCAAATTTCAGCCCCCGCCTTCACAAGCACATCAAGCAACGGCGCCATAGGGCGCGAGCAGAGCCTTTCCGTGCCGGTGAGCAACACACTTGTTCCTGCCACCGAGGCCGCCACAGCCGCCATGAAACGGAATGCCGTGCCCGAGGCATGCACATCAATCTCTATTTCCCTCTCTCCGCCGGCTGCGCCCTCTTTCAACGCAACCAACGCCCGGCTTATCACTCTGAGATCGTCGCAATCTTCAGGCCGCAGACCGCCCTCAAGAGCGCCTGCCAGATAAGAACACACAAGGAAGCGCGCGCCAATGCTTTTGGACGCCGGGAGCGACACGCCTCCGGCAAAGTCGCTTATTATGTCGATATAGCTTTTGCTATAATATTTTTCCTCTTTTTCTTCCATATCAAAATCGGCTCATGCCACATATTTTCCGGGAATCACCGGCCTATCCTCTCCCTTTGAAAAGCAGGCAGGCGTCGCCATAGGAAAGGAATCGGTAATCGAGCGATAGTGCCTCTTCATAAAGTTTGCGCCAACGCGGCCGCCCGTTGTCATCTCCGAGAAAAGATGACACAAGGAGCAGAAGGGTTGACTGCGGCTGATGAAAATTTGTGACCATCACGTCGACCATTCTCCATTCAAACCCCGGGGCTATCATTATCGCCGTAGAGGCTGTGAGTGTTTCTTCACCCCTTTCCTCAAGCCAACGGACAATAGCCGACAACGCCTCTATTGCGTCAATATCCTTTGACCCGTCTTCATAGGCCCACCATTGGTCAACGTGCAGCGACTCGTCGCCTGCCGCCAGGTGTGCGCCGATATAAGGGAGCGATTCAAGGGTGCGCACAGAAGTTGTGCCCACTGCCACAAGTGGCCTCCCCTCCTGCTTCACCTCTATCAGTTTTCTAAGCAGTTCCAGCGACACTGAGAATGTCTCCGTGTGCATCGGGTGCCCGCCTATATTCTCCGACTTCACAGGCTGGAATGTGCCGGCCCCTACATGAAGCGTGAGTTTACCCACCTCCACATTATGCGCGGCAAGAGCGTCAAACACCGCCGGGGTGAAATGAAGACCTGCCGTAGGCGCGGCCACGGAGCCTTTCACATCGGCATATACCGTCTGATAATCTTGCACGTCGCTGCTTTCCGACTCTCTTTTCAGATACGGCGGGATAGGTATGAATCCGGCGGCGTCAACCACTGAAGCGAATGTCACCTCCGGATTGTCCCATGTGAATTCAATGGCATGGGCATTCCCCTCGGTTGGATCAAGGCGCACGGCTGAAAGAGCGACTGGAGAAGAGCATCCTTCCGGATTTATCTCAAGAGAGAGCGCGCCCTCTTTCCATCTTTTCAGATTTCCCACAAGGCAATTCCACACGCATCTTCCTTTGGCCTGGAAAGTGAGCACATAGTCAGAAGGGTCGAGCGGTTCAAGCAAGAACACCTCAATGCGCGAGCCGGTGGCCTTATGGAATGTGATTCGCGCATTGATCACGCGCGTGTCGTTGCAGACCATAAACGCACCCGGGGGAAGAAGGTCGGGAAGCTCATTGAATTTGCGATGAGCTGCTATCCCGTCGGGGCGAGAAAGAAGCAGCCGGCAGGCGTCGCGCTGCTGAAGAGGATGACGCGGAATGCGGTCATCGGGCAAACAATAGTCGAAATCCTCGATTTTTATATCTTTTACCATAAAATTTTTTCAAATTTATTTTCTCACACAAACCATTATATATCAACAATATAGCTATATTGTTCAAAAATTTGTCGAAAAATTTTTCACAAAATTAGCAAAAAAATTTGGTAGTTACCGAATTTTGATATAACTTTGCACTCGCAATCGGGCGATTAGCTCAGCTGGTTTAGAGCGTCTGCCTTACAAGCAGAGGGTCTGCGGTTCGAATCCGTAATCGCCCACTTCCCCGAACTTTTAAGAATATTTCGTATACAATCGGCCTATTCGTGAGAATAAGCCGATTTTGTTTTACCCTCCCCCATAATTAATCAGTTACTTTGCCGAATTCTTCGACCGACTCGCCGGTCACGCCTTTCCACACATACGCCCTTACAGGAGTGAGCGCAAGGTCTTCGCGAATGTAAACCTCCGCGCCGTCAGAAGGGAAGATCTTTCCTTTGAACTCTTCATTCTTTTCCGGCGCCGACAGCTTTTCAGGAGTGGCATATCCTGGAAGTTCACGTGCGTCATACTCCTCGCCGTCGAAAATAGCCCCCCGTCGGCGGCACGCTCATTGGCTCCCCCTATCGGGCCGGTCACTACCGGAGCGTCTGCAACAGAGATCCATTCCGAACAATCCCATGCCGATTCTTGAATGGCATCTATGCGCACGCCTACTTTCCCGTTCTTCCCATAGGCGTCAGTCATGCCGGGAACAATCATAAACGCCGTAGCCAGACCTATTGCAAAATTCTTTTTAACTGAAAATTGTAACACTTTACGATTATTTGCGTCGAGCATTCGCTCAACAATTATTATTACGATAAATTGATATTTACACTGCAATCACACACACTTATTCATTCCAACCGGACAACTGCATATGCATATGAAGATTGCACAAAGCAAAATTACAAAACCGGAGTGCATTAAATCCATAATAATTGTTCAATAACCATAAATCACAGGTCACACACAATTCTGGCAATCATCACAACTTATCGTCCATGTCACACTATGTCAACGGCTTACAAAAAAAACGTACGCAAGCGATTATCTCTCGCCTGCGTGCGTCGCTTTTATCGGCGGCTGTAGCCCGCCTATCACAATATCACTAAGTGACTTTTGGCTTATTTCGATTTAAGATACTCGTCGATGGCTTTGGCTGCCTTGCGTCCCGCTCCCATGGCGAGAATCACGGTTGCGGCTCCGGTCACGGTGTCGCCTCCTGCAAACACACCTTCGCGGCTTGTGCGCCCATCTTCGTCGGCTACGATACATCCCTTACGGTTTGTCTCCAGACCCTCGGTGGTTGATTTGATCAGCGGGTTCGGGCTTGTGCCAAGCGCCATGATCACCACATCGCAGTCTATCTCGAAGTTGCTGCCTTTTTTCTCTATAGGGCTGCGGCGACCGCTTGCATCAGGCTCGCCGAGCTCCATCTCCACACATTCGAGACCGCACACACGGCCCTTGTCGTCGCCAATCACACGCACAGGGTTAGTAAGCATTCTGAATTCTATGCCCTCCTGCTTGGCGTGGTGCACTTCCTCAACGCGGGCAGGGAGCTCAGCCTCGCTGCGGCGATACACAATCACAGCCTCTGCGCCAAGACGCTTGGCAGTTCTGACTGCATCCATAGCCACATTGCCGCCGCCGACCACAACCACTTTCCGGCCTTGATAAATCGGAGTCTCATAATTCGGGTCGTAAGCGTGCATCAGATTGGCACGTGTAAGATATTCGTTAGCGGAGAACACTCCGTTAAGATTTTCTCCGTCAATGCCCATAAAACGCGGAAGTCCGGCGCCTGAACCCACAAAAACTGCATCATAGCCCTGATTGTCCAGAAGGTCGTCGATTGTCATGGTGCGACCCACCACAACGTCTGTCTCAATCTCCACGCCAAGTTTTCTCACGGCCTCAACCTCTTTAGCCACAATCCTTTCTTTCGGCAGACGGAATTCGGGAATGCCATACACAAGCACGCCGCCAACCTCATGAAGAGCCTCAAAAATCTTCACCTCATAACCCATGTGGGCAAGGTCGGAAGCACAGGCAAGACCGGCAGGGCCTGAACCCACAATCGCCACTCTCTTGCCGTTGCGTTCAATCTTGGGCGCGGGCAGGTCGCCTGAATGCTCAATAGCCCAGTCGCCCACATATCGCTCAAGTTTGCCGATTGCCACCGGCTCAAACTTTATGCCGAGCACACACGAACCTTCACACTGGCTCTCCTGCGGACACACACGCCCGCACACACTCGGAAGCGAGCTGTCGGCATGAATAGTGGCAGCCGCCTCATGAATGTTCCCTTCCGTGATATGATGTATAAACTCAGGAATGTTGATCTGCACCGGGCAGCTTGCCACACACTTCGGATTCTTGCAGTTGAGGCAGCGGGATGCTTCAAGGGCAGCCTCCTCGTCGTTGTAGCCGTAGCATACCTCTTCAAAATTAGTGGCTCTTACCTTAGGGTCTTGTTCCCTTACCGGGACACGCGGAATTCTGTTAGCCATTACACTTGCAGTCTTTATTGGGTTCCGAATTAGTCTTTGGGTTGTCGCGATACATGTTCTGGCGGCGCATTGCCTCGTCGAAATCAACTTTATGGCCGTCAAACTCAGGGCCCTCAACACATGTGAATCGTGTCTGGCCGTCAACAGTCACACGGCAGGCGCCACACATGCCGGTGCCGTCTACCATAAGCGCATTGAGCGACACCATAGTGGGTATGCCATATTCCTTTGTGGTCATGGCCGCAAACTTCATCATTATCATGGGGCCGATAATCACGCAATGGTCATATTTCTTTCCTTGATTGTCGATGAGATCTTTCATAAGGCCTGTCACCATGCCATGAAAACCTTCTGAGCCGTCGTCAGTGCAAAGATACACATTCCCTGCAGTCTTCATCTCGTCAACATAAGTGAAGATATCTTTTGTCTTTGCCCCGATAATCACATCGGCTTCCACTCCATGCTCTTTAAGCCATTTCACCTGGGGATAGACAGGGGCAGTGCCAACACCGCCGGCCACAAAGAGTATTTTTTTCTTTTTCAACTCCTCCTCTGGCAAATCGAGAAGGTCGGACGGACGTCCGAGAGGCCCTGCAAAGTCTGCAAATGCCTCACCCTCCTGCATGTCGATAATCTTGCGGGAAGAAAGGCCGATGGCCTGGGTCACAATAGTGACTGTGCCCGCCTCAGGGTCATAGTCGCATATAGTCAGGGGGATTCGCTCTCCATAACGGTCTGTTCGGACAATTATAAACTGTCCCGGCTTCGCGGACTCTGCCACGCGTGGCGCGAGAACCTTCATTTCCACGATATTAGGGGCAAGCTCTCGTCTGCTTACAATTTCAAACATAGTTCCTTAAGGTTAGATTTAAGTCTGCGCATAAACCCGGTGACGGCATTTATGCACCACAAAAGTAATGGTTATTTCCCTAACTCCCAAATTTTAACTCCTTTCTTAACCGTATAACATGACTACTCCATCTCGACAGCAAGTCTCCATAGCACCGACAAACACCTCACGCTTGAGGCTGAAAGCACTTATTATCAAACCAATAACAATCTATATATATTATCATAATGTCATGCTCTTAAACTATAGCGTTCCAACGAATCATAAGACAAATAAAGTTGGTAATCTGCACAATTATAGCTATTAATCCTACAGTCTTTAAGAATTGCGGACCGATGCAGACGCGCATATCTCTCTTATTCGCTCGCGAAGCCATAAGGGGCGTATCACCGTAAGCGAACGGCTACGCGATAAAAGCGCCATGACAAAATCATTTGTGACACGAAGATTTAGCGTTATCCTGAACTCTGCATCATTGTCAGCCAATATTTTCTGCTAAGGGTGAAGCGGCACTGTCTTCAGGAAACTCCCGTCAAGCGGAGAATAAGCAAGTTCTATCTCCTCCAAAGGGATTGCGCTGTCTACCCAAATTCCGAAACTGTCGCGAAAATACTCAGCAGGGTCAAGCGAAGTCAGCATATCGAAATCCGTGAAAAAACGGTCATAGTCAATTATATGGTCAGTGTCGGCATCCACTATGCCATAACTTTGCTTCCCCACCCTTTCTATATATATGTGGAATGTCTCTGCAATGTTAGCGTGTCGACTATCGCTCTCATTTATGTCTGCGGAGATCGCTCAAATATCTGCGATAACCATTATTCACATCATTGGGATTATCTTTAATGTTCAGAGGCGGGTTTATTTTTTCTATCAATTCTCGCTCCAAAACTTTCGGATTTTCATGCTGAGTAGAAGGCTTGAAGAACAACAGCAGATTCGCCGCCATCCACAATGATAGCTGAGCTTCGTCATCATCATTGAATTTTGTCTTGCCGTTCTCCGGGTCTCCGGCATTGCGAGGAATCTTTGATAGCCCCATAAGCGAGCCGAGGGATTTTCTCAAAGTGAATTGTCCCGCATTGTTTCCGGTGAAATGCTGCCTATAATCCCTCTTTCGAAGACTCTTGGAACTAATGCCAGTGTAGATTACCCGATAAGCGACACCCTCCAATGTGCAGCAAGGAATATAATCCGGCTGCATATCTCCGGGCAACACAGCGTCTTCGCGGAGGGCTATCACATAGTTGCCCGGGCAATCAGAGATTGCGGTATTATCATTGGCAAGCGGATCAAATTTCTTAAAGGTTTTGAGAATTTCATTCATGAGATAAAAGTTTTATATTGCGAATTTAAGGTTTTTACCCGGCACTTCAGCGGAGCGCAGGATAATTTTTTTGCAAAGTTACAACTCAAAAGCGACCCACCGTGTCGCCCAATAAAAACAATTAAAACTTCACGTTATAATTATTTAAAGGAGTTCAATATTTTGAAGTGTGGAGGATTTTTGCTAAGTTTGCACAAAAATAGAATAAATGCTGTTTTTAACATTTAACACTTAATTCGATATACCCGGAACACATCATGAAAAAACTGATTTTCGCTTCCGCTCTCGCACTGGCTATACCTGCCACTGCTGCCGAGACCTATATGCAGGCTCCTGCAGGCGAACCTGAAATCATCACACCCGATTCCACGGGTTTCAAGTTCACCGACATCAAGGTTAACCCCACCACACCCGTGAAGGACCAGAACAAATCCGGCACATGCTGGAGTTTCTCAGGCACTTCTTTCCTTGAAGAAGACCTTTTGCGCAAAGGAAAGCCTGAACTTGACCTCTCCGAGATGTTCACAGTGCGCCATTGCTATATCGACAAGGCTAAGAAGTATATCCGCACAAATGGCAAAATCAACTTCGCTCAGGGCGGAGGCTTCCCTGATGTGTTCTATGTGGTTGACACTTACGGCGTAGTGCCGGAGGAGGCTTACGACGGCCTTAACTATGGAGAAAAGAAACATAGCCATTATGAAATGGCAGAGGCTCTTGAGGCATATCTTAATGTAATCCTGAAGAACCCCAACAAGAAACTTTCTACAGCATGGCTCCCCGGATTCATCGGAATCCTCGATGCATATCTTGGCCCAGAACCTGAATCGTTCACCTACAACGGCAAGACATACACCCCGAAATCATTTGCAGCTGAGCTCGGGCTCAACGGCGACGACTATATCGGCATAACAAGCTACACTCATCATCCTTTCTACAAACCTTTTGCTCTCGAGATTGCCGACAACTGGATGTGGAAAGAGTGTATGAACGTGCCTATGGAAGACATGAAGGCTATCGTTGACAACGCTTTGGACAAAGGGTTCACTGTGGCTTGGGCAGCCGACGTGTCTGAGGGCGGCTTCAAATGGAAGAAAGGGTATGCCGTGCTTCCGGAGCCCAAGACCGGCGAAGACCTCGAAGGGTCAGAGCTTTCAAGATGGGTAAAACTTTCTGATAAAGACCGCGAAGACGCCACCTTCGACATCAAAGGTCCTGTAAAAGAGAAGGAAGTGACTCAGGAATCTCGCCAGACCACTTTCGACAACTATGAGACAACCGACGACCACGGCATGGTAATCGTAGGTTACGCCAAAGACCAGGAAGGGAACCGCTACTACAAGGTTAAGAACTCTTGGGACACAAATCAAATCTACGACGGATATTTCTATGTGTCAGAGCCATACTTCCTTGAAAAGACTCTCGACGTATTCGTAAACAAAGAGGCCATCCCTGCCAACATCGCCAAGAAAATCGGCCTCTGATACATTCTTGATTTTCCTGATTGATTACTATAAAAAAGTTCAACCGCCAAGTCCTTGATAATTCAGGTCTTGGCGGTTGAACCATAAATACGCTTTTTGACACAATCTCTTGTAAGACCGGCATACAGTTCAAAAACTATGTCCCACATGACTTGTAGCCTACAAGACTTCTGCCATCTTTTATAAGACCATCTCTAATTCCTAAACAAAATCCGCATTCCGCAGGGCTGGCGCAGACAGCAAAAAAACACTTGCAAATATGATTCCAATTTATTAACTTTGCTTATCATAACCACTTGGTTGTTCCTACACCCTTTCGGTTGTTATAACTGTAAACGCTATTCACTATGGAAAATGACGAGAAACTTATAAGATTCGACTGGGCTATAAAACGGCTACTCAGGCACAAGGCTGACCACTCCATCCTTGAGGGGTTCCTTACTTCTCTGCTCGGAAGGCCGATTCACATCATTAAGCTCCTCGAAAGCGAGAGCAACAGGGAGTATGCCGAAAACAAACTCAACAGGGTAGACATTCTCGCCGAAGAGCAGAACGGGGCAAAACTTCTCATCGAGGTGCAGAACGAGAGCGAGGATGCTTATTTCCACAGAATGCTGTTCGGAACTTCAAAGCTGATAAGCGAATATCTGCGCAGAGGAGACAATTATGAGAACGTATCGAAAGTATACAGCATCAACATCGTATACTTCAACCTCGGAGAGGGGACGGATTATGTATACTGGGGAAAGACTGTGTTTCGGGGACTACATAACAACGAGATACTACAACTCCCGGAGAGAATGAAACGGAAATACAGCGTCTGCAATATCAGCGACCTCTATCCGGAATACTGCATACTGAGGGTAAACGACTTCGACAAATGGTCGAACACCCCTCTCGACCAGTGGATGTATTTCCTGAGCACAAGCACGATTCCGTCGGAGGCCGATGCTCCGGGGCTGCGCGAGGCAAGCATACAACTCAGAGTTGACAACCTCTCGAAAGAGGAGAAGAAAGCATACTACGACCATCTCGACAACATGACTTCAATGCGCAGCATCGTCGACGACGCCCACGACGCCGGCATGTGGGAAGGCGAGATTAAGGGCCGTGAAATTGGCCGGGCGGAAGGCCGGGCGGAAGGTATCGAAGAGGGACGACTTGAAGAGAGGATTGCAATTGCAAGAAACCTCGCCGCCGCCGGCATGGATCCAGAGACAATCGCATCAATAACCGGACTTCCTGTCAACAAACTAACCAACCTCATTTAGACTGTACCCTGACATATGTCATTATATAAAAATGCCTTCTGTAATCAATAGACACAGAAGGCATTCCTATCTTTTATAAATTATGATAGAGGAAAAGCCTCCGGACGTTATCTCACAAAAACTTTCTTTGTGGAACCGTCGGAATAAACGATAATGTTGACACCTCTCCTGACAGACTCAAGTTTTGTGCCATCAAGTGAATAAATCGCTTCTAATTCCTTATTAGAATCAGTGTTAACAGCATCTTCAATACCGGGAACTCCTGTAGTGCTTAACCTGTTGACAAGGTCAACAAGCATTCTCTCGCTCTCTTCTGACACAATCAGACTTTCGTCCTCACCTCTTTCGGCAATAACTCCATATCCGTAGAAATCATATACGTCAGAAGCCAAGTCTGCAAATTCACATGAATTTCCATCCACCTGTTCTGTGCCAAGATAGGTATATGCAAGCATACCCTTCTTCACATCCTGGCTCACAATAATATCGTCAATAAAAAGATGTCCTAATATGGAAGCCGGACCTGTGATGCTCAGGCGTCCTTCTTTAAGGCCATGAGTAGGCAAACAGAATGAATCCATCAATATTGACGATGTGAAATCCATCTTATGTTTCTCGCCAGCAAATTCCAGTGTCAACGTAAACTCTGGTTCTGTGCATTTCCCATTAATCCAGACTTCAATTGTATCGCTACTTCCGCATGAGAACACAGGGGTACTAACCTTGCAAGGGAAATAGACCATACCATCAACGATGCTGGCAATAAATTCCTCATATCCATAAATCCATCCCGGATTTGTTGTTACTCCGTCAATATTAATTCCGGTTTCCAATTCGTCAAGAATTGTAGGATTAATGATGTTTGTACTAGTCGTCAGATTACTTGTCTTGTCGAAGTTCTCTTCAAACAATACAAATCCCTCTATATCCTCTTTCGCTTGATAAACTCCATACAAGTTGACCTTATATCCGTCTGCATTAATCACATTGCCCCAGTTGGCAACAAAAGATTTATCTGTAATAGATGTAGCATCGGCCACAATAGGAGTAGGCAATACGTCAACCGGTTTTATGTCAGGATCAGAGAATGTGGTCCGATAATGCGAACGGACTGCATAATAATAATCAGTTGTTGGATCAAGATTATTAAATGTATATTCTTTTTTCTCATGAGCCTGAACTATAGCATACATCAGATATGGGTTGTCCAATTCATATCCCGCAGCATCCAGATATTCCTCCACTGTCATTCCGACCTGTTCAAGATATTCCATGACATCGGGGGTAAGCACAGGAAGATAAATCGGATTTCCCTCATCGTCATATCCCTTCAGCGTATAGAGCATTACATAATAGTTGAATGCTTTTCTGACAGGTTCAAAATCAATTGTGAATGATGTCTCCGTCACATCCCTTACTCCAAGTATTTCAGGAGAAGCAATAAACCGGTCAACCGAAGATGTAATCTTTATGTCATCAATCAGGATGCAGTCTGGAGACGACATGATGATATACGCATCGTTATATGCGGAATGGTTTTCGAACGTTATGCTTATCTCACACCATCCCTGGTTGGGATAGAGACGTATCGAGGCGAGTTCGTCCGGATAATCTCCACACAGGTCAAACTCCCGTTTGCTCTCATTCCGAATTCCGAAAGACAATGAAGAGCCCGTGTCTCTCATATGCTGGCCATCCTCGGTCTCCCACTCGTTTATGGAATATTTTGCCCTCAACGTGATTGTGACATCCCCGGAATAATCATTCAACGGAGTCATGAGATATGCCAGATCCATGGAATTGTAAGTCTGCAACGCGCATACCCCGCCGGCGGAATAGACCTTATGGCCGTGCCATCCCTTGTCATGCATGATATAATCAAGCGAAGTACCCTCGTGGGCAAGCATCTTTGAAAAGTCAGGACTATCAACGCTACCATCCTCGAAATTAGAGAAATCCTCAGAGGTTAACACATCGGCTGTGGTCACTTCCACAACCTTGGCAGGCGACTTGGTTCCTTCCGGAACAATCTGTACTGTTGTTTCCGCAAACCCCGTCATAGAGGCGGAGGCAAGAATAAACATAGATAAGCGATGTTTCATAATATTACGATTAATAATGATATTGCAACAAGTGAATGTCTCTTGTCGTCGGCAAAATTATATAGCAATAACCGTATGTTCAAATAATTTACATGACGAAATGTCTTGAAACGTATATCCCATACATTTCAAGACATCCAAACCCTGTTTCAATCATTTATCCACGTTTAATTGCGCTTGTTTCTCTTGATTTTAAGATATTCGGATGGAGTGAGCCCGGTCTTGTTTTTAAATAGAGACGTAAATGAAGTCCGGCTTTTGAAACCTGCCATCTCTGCCATGGCCTCGATTGTAAGGTTATCTGAATTCTCATCGTTCATCAGCCGCGTGACCTCTCTAATCCTGTATTCATTCAGCAGCTGAGGGAAACTGTCGCCAAAACATACGTTGATAGCTTTCGACACCGACTGGCGTGAGATTCCTATAGCCCGGCACAAATCAGCAAGCGTAAAACCGTTTGTGTAGATCTCTCGGGAATTGTCCATAAACGAGAGCACACTCGCATAAACCTTCAGCAGTTTCTCTTTTTCATCGTCTGCTTTGCATGTTGTATCACCATTTACTTTAGCAGAGGTCTGCGTAACATCATCCACAGTGTCGTTATCAATGCCGGCATCCGATTCCGGGGTACCCATCCCTGGCGTCCGTCTCTCCTTTATAATATTTATAAGCTCATTTTTCTCCTTGTCCCATTGGTTGCGCAGAAGTCTGTGTTGCGACTCCCTTTGTTGCATTTGCTCATTCTGCTTGAAAAGGATGCGATGGTTCTTGCGCAGATTGTAATACACCCACAAAAGACCCAATACTATTATCAGCAACATGACGCTAAATCCCACCGCAAGAATCCGGAGCCTTTTCTGCTCCTCAAATTTTGCAGTGACATTGTCTATCTCTGCGTTTATACGCTCAATGTCATCTAAAAAATCAAGTGTCTTCACCGAACCGAACCCGTTCTTCTGCGACATCCTCTCTTTCAGGTGAAGATATATGTCGAAATATTTGTCTGCCGAATCCTTTTGGTTGACCGAGGCATAAATGTCATGCAGACGTTTAGACATCGATAAGGAGAAATCGTCAAGTCCTCCGCTTTCCGCATTCCGGAAATTCTCTTTCGCAACGGCAATCCCTTTTTCATAGTCCCCCATTTCCATATAAAAATGCGACAGTATCTCATAAACCAGATTGCGATACCTTTCTGCAAACGAATGAGACTCGTTTGCCATAATTGCCGATTTGAAAATCTCTTCAGTCCTGGCATATTCCCCCGATATCCAATGACGACACGCATCAATCAGTAACAGTGTCCCTCGCGACTTCTCCCTAAAATCCTCCGTAAATTGAAATTTTCCAATTTCCTCTATTATAGGCATGAACTCTCGAAGGGAATCCATGGTCACTCCGGCAAGTACAAGATTGGCACCGATAGAAGAGACCGCCTGCTGGTTACGGCTTCTTATCGCTGCTTTTGCGCCCTCAATCAGATGATAGATATGTCTCTGTTCCAGTTCCGAATCTGAATTGTCATGCGGAATACAAATTTGCCAATGCCGTATGTATATATGCAAGCCTGTAGATGTTGCTGTCTTCCTCAGCTATTTTCAACGCTGTTTTCAGATAGCGGTAAGCCTTATTATAATCAAGCATGTGCGTGGAATGCAATATACCTAAATTATAATAAGCCTGAATTGCATATCCCTTGCCGTCTGAGTCATCCGGGTTTTGCATGTATCTCTTGACAACTACGGACAATGCCATCTGGGCATTGTCGTTGTCCCCTTTTCTTATGTTTTCAACCCCTTCATTTATGAGGCTGCCATTGTCAAGGCTGAAGTAATAATCGGCTTGACCGGTAAAATTCTTGCCACGTTCCTCCGCAACCGCACATATGACAGATGCGAAACATATTATCATACATAATATCCCTAATATGAAGCCTTGATGTGTGATTTGCCGTATCATATATTAAGTATATGTGTGCAGAACCGACATAATTCCGGTTGGACATAAAAATTTCCTTTAATTGACTATCCTGAAAAACAAATATCTAAAACAATATTTTATTTAATCAGCAACATGATATTTTCTACAAAATTAAGGAAAAAACATAATAATCTAAAATCATCACAACGGTATTTAAAGACACCGAGGAATTTTTCACACTCCTTCTGGAATGGAATTATGATATATTCTTCAAATCTGTCTGCACTAACTTTAGTGCGGGACGCGTTGTTTATATGTCATGACACAAGTAAAAGCAAAAAAGGCACTCGGCCAGCACTTCTTAAAAGACCTCAACGTTGCGAAGCGGATTGCCGACACCATCGAAAAAGACCAGCTCCCCACTGACGCCAAGACGTGGGGCGAACTACCCGTGCTTGAGGTCGGGCCGGGAATGGGCGTGCTTTCTCAGTTCCTGATGAAAGCCGGACGAAACGTGAAAGCTGTGGAACTCGACTCCGAGAGCGTAGAGTTCCTAAACAAAGTGTTTCCGGACCTTGAGGTGATTGAAGGCGACTTCCTGAAAATGGGCCTTAAAGAGCTCTTCTCCGGTAAATTTGCCATTATAGGCAACTATCCATACAATATTTCATCGCAGATATTTTTCAAAGTTCTCGACTATAAGGAAGACATTCCCGTTGTGGCCGGAATGCTCCAGAAAGAAGTGGCAGAACGAATATGCTGCAAGCCGGGCACTAAGGTATATGGCATCCTTTCAGTGCTGCTGCAGGCATGGTATGACTGCGAATATCTGTTTAACGTGCCGCCGGGAGTATTCTCCCCCCCTCCAAAAGTGATGAGCGGAGTGATACGCCTCACACGCAACTCCCGCACATCGCTCGGATGCAATGAAAAATTGTTTAAGACTATTGTAAAGACTGCATTCGGACAGCGCCGGAAAACTTTGCGCAATTCTCTCGGAGGACTCATCCCGGCAGACGCACCGATAATGAAAGAGCCTATAATGGCCCTTCGTCCGGAGCGCCTGTCTGTAGAAGATTTTATAACCCTTACAATCGCTGCCTCTAAATGAAAATCACAATTCTTGACGGCTATAGCCTCAACCCCGGCGACCTATCCTGGGAGCCGTTGAAAAAATTTGGCGACGTCACAGTCTACGACCGCACCGCCCCGGCAGAAATAATTGAGCGAGCCAAAGGCTCTGAAGTGCTTCTCACCAACAAAGTGGTCCTTAATGAAGAGACTCTCCACGAATTGCCCGGCCTTAAATATGTGGGAGTCCTTGCCACAGGATACAATGTGGTGGATGTGGCCGCTGCTAAAAAACTTGGTATCGTCGTGACCAATATCCCGGCCTACAGCACAATGTCTGTGGCACAAAAAGTGTTCGCCCTGCTTCTCGCAATCACCGACCGCGTGGAGCACTATGCCATAGAGAACAGGTCTGGCCGTTGGAGCCGCAACCCCGATTTCTGCTATTGGGACACGCCGCTGACAGAACTCGCCGGCAAAACATTCGGCATTGTCGGATTCGGCCACATCGGGCAGGCTGTAGCGCACATAGCCATCGCTTTCGACATGAAAGTGCTCGCTTTCACATCAAAAGAGCCTGAGCACCTGCCCGACGGAGTGACCAAGGCCGACCTCAACAAACTTTTTTCAGAATCAGACGTAGTGAGCCTGCATTGTCCTCTGGCCCCCGACACCAACCGCCTTGTCAACAGAGAGAGGCTTGCGCTCATGAAGCCATCCGCCATCCTTATCAACACAGGCCGAGGCCCGCTGATAGACGATGACGCCGTGGCCGAAGCGCTTCGCAACGGGAAACTTGCAGCATTTGGAGCAGACGTGCTCACCACAGAGCCACCTGCATCAGACAACCCGTTGCTGTCTGCCCCCAACAGCTACATCACTCCACACATAGCCTGGGCCACAAAAGAGGCACGCGAAAGACTGATGCAAATAACGCTCGACAACCTCGACGCCTACACAAAAGGCAGCCCCATAAACAATGTAGCACGCTGACAACAGTCATATTTAGCCGGAGACCTTATGGTTTTTCGGCTATTTTTTTGTAATTTTGCAATTTAAAATTCGGGAATTCTCCTTTTTTATATTGAAATAATTTCAGACACTATATATGGCAAATCAGGAACTCACAGAACAAGAGATTGTGCGCCGCAACAGTATGCAGGCACTCCGCGACCGAGGAATAGAGCCCTATCCCGCTCCGGAATATAAAGTGACAGGTCATTCCGTTGAAATCAAAGAGAACTTCGTCGACGGCCAGGAGCCGCCGCGCGAGGTGACAGTGGCCGGGCGTATCATGAGCCGCAGAATCATGGGAAAAGCTTCTTTCATGGAGCTTCAGGATTCTGAAGGACGAATCCAGGTATACGTCAGCCGCGACGACCTCTGCCCCGGAGAAGACAAAGACATGTATAACGTGGTCTTCAAGAAACTCCTTGACATAGGCGACTTCATCGGCGTGAAAGGATACGTGTTCCGCACCCAGATGGGCGAAATATCAATCCATGCAGAAGAGATCACAGTGCTCTCAAAGAGCCTTCGCCCGCTGCCTGTTGTCAAGATGAAAGACGGCAAAGCCTACGACGCATTCACCGACCCCGAACAGCGATATCGCCAACGCTATGTAGACCTGGTGGTCAACAAAGGGATCAAAGACATCTTCATCAAGCGCACGAAGATGTTCAACTCCATGCGTGAATATTTCAATTCACACGGATATATCGAGGTGGAGACCCCTATTCTCCAGGCAATCCCCGGAGGCGCGTCGGCCCGCCCGTTCATCACCCACCACAATGCGCTCGACATTCCCTTGTATTTGCGCATCGCCGACGAACTCTATCTCAAACGCCTCATTGTAGGCGGCTTCGAGGGCGTATACGAATTCTCAAAGAATTTCCGCAACGAGGGCATGGACCGCACCCACAACCCTGAATTCACCTGCATGGAAATTTACGTTTCCTACAAGGACTACAACTGGATGATGGCTTTCACCGAGAAGATGCTCGAGAAAATCTGCCTTGACGTCAACGGCACAACCGAAGTGCAGGTGGGCGACAACACCATCTCTTTCAAGGCGCCATATCCGCGTGTGACAATGACCCAGGCAATCCTCGACAAGACAGGGTTCGACATCACAGGCAAGACCGAAGAAGAGCTTCGCGCTTTCTGCAAGCAGAACGGAATCGAAGTTGACGAATCTTTCGGCAAGGGTAAACTCATCGACGAGATTTTCGGAGAGAAATGCGAAGGCTCATTCATTCAGCCCACATTTATTATCGACTATCCCATCGAGATGTCGCCTCTCACAAAGCGACATCGCAACGACCCCCGTCTCACAGAGCGCTTCGAGCTCATGGTCAACGGCAAGGAGCTTGCCAACGCTTATTCAGAGCTCAACGACCCCATCGACCAGTATGAACGCTTTGTAGAGCAGATGCGCCTCGCCGACAAAGGCGACGACGAAGCCATGATTATCGACGGCGACTTTATCCGCGCCCTCGAATACGGCATGCCCCCCACATCAGGAATGGGAATCGGAATGGACCGTCTCGCAATGCTCATGACCGGACAGTCCACAATTCAGGAAGTGCTACTTTTCCCGCAGATGCGTCCCGAAAAGAAGCAGAACAAAGAGGAAGAGAACGAAAACGAGGCTGAATGATGGGGGCACTGGGAAAGATAGCCGTTATAGGAGCCGGAAGCTGGGCCACCGCGCTTGCAAAGTTGCTGCTAAACAACAACGACCGCATCAACTGGTATGTGCGCCGTCCCGAACGCATTGACGACTTTATCAAATACCACCGCAACCCCGTATATCTCAGCGATGTGACATTCGACACAGCCCGCATTAATTTCTATTCTGACATTAATGCGGCTGTGGCCGACGCCGACACCCTTGTTGTGGCCGTGCCATCACCCTACTTCAAAGGTGAGGCCGAAAAAATCAATGCCGACCTTTCGGGGCGCAACATAGTCTCGGCGGTGAAGGGGATTGTGCCCGACGACAATATGATTGTGACCGACTGGTTCAAATCCCGTTTCGGATGCAAAGATTCAAACCTCATTGTAATCGGAGGCCCCTGCCACGCCGAAGAGGTGGCCCTCGACCATCTGAGCTATCTCACAATCGGATGCCACGACACTGAAAAAGCCGGAGAATTCGCCAGGGCAATAGCCGGAATCAAACTCAAGACAATACTCTCTCATGACGTAGAGGGGATTGAATATGGAGCCGTGCTCAAAAACGTCTATGCGATAGCTGCCGGAATGGTAAACGGCATGAAAGCCGGCGACAATTTCAAGGCTATGCTCGTGTGCAATGCAATCAGAGAAATGCGACGTTTCATCGACGCCATAGCCCCTATGGAACGAGACATCTGCCGGTCTGCTTATCTTGGCGACCTCCTCGTGACAGCATACAGCCTTTTCTCGCGCAACCACAATTTCGGGGCTATGATCGGGAAAGGACATAGCGTGAAAGCCGCAAAGATGGAAATGGAGATGGTGGCCGAAGGGTATTACGGCACTCGATGCATCTACGAAATCAACGAGGCAACCGTGAAAGCCGACATGCCTATCCTAAGATGTGTCTACCGCATCTTATATGAAGGGATCACCCCACGTCAGGCGCTCGCCGCTGTTTATGACTCCTTCTCTTAACGCTTTTCGTTTCGCACTAAGAACAATCTCCTCCCCGAAAGCGTTATAATTTCAGGCATACGTCATACGAATCAATATCACTCAAATTTTAAAGACAATGAAATCTATTGAAATCTGCATTAAAGATGCAGTAAGTTTCGCAGAAAAGCAGTATGAGGCCAACAAGACCTCTGCAACCGAAGCCATTGCAAAGCTTCATGACGGCAACGGCGAAGGCAATGACTTCCTCGGCTGGCTCAACCTCCCCTCTTCTATTCCCTCCGACCTTCTCGACAGAATCAACAAGACAGCTGAACGTCTGCGCGAAAACTGCGAATATGTAGTTTGTGTAGGCATAGGCGGCAGCTACCTCGGCGCCAAGGCCGTGATTTCTGCCCTCTCTGACTCATTTGCAGATTTCTACGCGCCTAAGCCCAACAGTCCCAAAGTGCTCTACGCCGGACAGAATATCGGCGAGGAATATACCGCCGAACTCGAAAAACTTCTCACAGGAAAGAAATTCGGCATCATCGTAATCTCAAAGTCAGGCACAACCACCGAACCGGCCATCGCTTTCCGCATCTTTAAAGAGATGCTTGAGAAGCAGGCAGGGAAAGAGGCAGCCAAAGACCTTATCGTAGCCGTGACCGACGAAAAGAAGGGTGCGCTCCGCACTCTCGCCACTCAGGAGGGATATGAGACTTATGTGATACCCGACAACGTTGGCGGTCGCTTCTCTGTTCTCACTCCGGTGGGCCTTCTCCCCATAGCATGTGCAGGTTTCGACATCGTTAAGCTTGTTGAAGGCGCAGCTGAAATGGAGAAAGAGACTCTTCATCCAAGCGATGAAAACCCCTGCGAGATTTATGCACGTCTCCGCAACGCCCTATATCAGAGCGGCAAGAAAATCGAAATCCTTGTAAACTTCAACCCCAAGCTTCACTATTTCGCAGAATGGTGGAAACAGCTCTACGGAGAAAGCGAAGGAAAAGACGGCAAAGGCATATTCCCCGCATCTGTCGATTTCACAACCGACCTTCACTCTATGGGCCAATGGATTCAGCAAGGCGAGCGCACAATCTTCGAGACTGTTCTTTCTGTTAAGGAGCCGGCAATCACTCGCCGCATACCCGAAGACTCTGCCAACCTCGACGGCATCAACTATCTTGCCGGCAAGCGCATCGACGAAGTTAACAAGATGGCAGAGCTCGGCACAAAGATTGCACACGTAGACGGCGGCGTGCCCAACATCAAGATTGAGCTCAACAAACTCGACGAGCACACTCTCGGCCAGCTCATCTACTTCTTTGAGAAGGCTTGTGGAATCAGCGGCTATCTGCTCGGGGTCAACCCGTTCAACCAGCCCGGCGTGGAGGCTTACAAGAAAAACATGTTCGCTCTCCTCGAAAAACCCGGCTACGAGAATGAGACAGCAGCAATCAAAGCCAAATTGAAATAATCCGAAACCTACAAGATCTGATTAACGATATCTTTGCAAATCAGATCATTTCCATAAAAATGGGCTTCCATCAAGAGGAAGCCCATTTTTGTCATATGCCTATATCCGCTTATCTTATTATTACTTTGCAAGCACTTTTACAGTCTCAGTTCCGTTCTTCACGATATAAAGTCCTGTTGAAAGCCTGTCGGCATCAGCCTTGCACCCGTCGATTGTATACACTTCTGAGCCTGCAGGTGCATACAGACAGCCGTTTTCAATGAATATACCTGATTCGGCATCGATACCTTCCACGCCCGTAGGCTTAGTCCATTCAAAGGCATGACCAATTGTCTGCTCACAAGTATTGCCTGAAGCATCCTTAAGATTAAACACAAGAGAATACTTCTTCCCAACCTCGCCCGGAAAATCCTCAAGACTCAGTTTGTAAACCTGTCTGATCTGCCATTTCCCGGCCTCGTAAAATGGATATTCTCTCACTTTCTCCGCATCGAAAGTAAATTCCGGAAGTTCACTAACACCAGCCATTATATCAAAATCGGAATCATTGTCTTCCATACACATCAAATAAATGACAGAACCATCCGACGCTATATTGCTAAGATTTCCCTCACTGTCGCGAATTTGCCAACATTGAACAGATGGGGAGCTATAGTCCTCTTTACTTGTATCCGTATGTATCTTATTCTCTAAAATAGCCATACTGTCTGTCGCGTCCCAATTACTTGTGACAACAATATCAAAAATTCCCGGCGACTTATAATTATCAAGACTCCATTCAAACCAGTCAAAATCAGCAGTCGTTCCATTCTCTACAAATGTATCGCCGTTATAAGACGCAGTGAATGAATATGGTAACATATATGAAGACAGACAAGGATAATAGAACGTAGGATAAACTCCAAATCGAGAATAACCTTCCAAAATAAAATTGTCAACCATTGTCGACATGACCGGAACACCACTAAAGAACATGGTTTGTGCATTTTTTTCATAGGAGAAAAACTCATCATAAGGCAACAAGAATGATTCATCGGGATATTCTGCAATATCATATCCGTAATCACCAACACACATATACTTATTACCCTCTTCTCGGTAAAGTCCGGGGCCACTTATAGTTGAGCATTCATAATAAAAATATGGTTCTCCATTGTCATCAAGAAATGGATTTCCATTTTCGTCTGTTGGTATAATTTTTGTCACATCAGCTGCCACAGATATTGAGGTTATCAAATCAATAGCATCCGGTGATGCAAAATCTGATGCAGAAGCATCAATATAAACAGGAATTTCATCTGCAACTCCAAGTTTATTAAGAATCATTCCTCCAATTCCAAGATTCCAGTCTGCTCCTTTCCATGCAATCTTTGTACTAATTCCGTACCCTTTGCATTCATCATTGACACCGGGAAGCTTAGGATTAAACCTTACTGTTGTATTGCTATAATTTGAAGGGTCATTCCTAAACTCACAGCTTGAAGTAATAGGACCACGTTTAGTAACGCATGCCGCATATGCACCGTTCTCATCTACCATGGCCATATTGATTGCATATACCCAATTTGATGATATATCATTAATATAGACAAGATCCAACTTACCCTCAAAATTACCTAAGTTTAAGCTATAATCGCCATTTATATTTATAAACGAACGAGATGCACCAACCCATAAATTCTCTCTTCGCCCAACAATCGTTCCGGTTTCATCATAAATATAATTATTTCCGGGAGCCTCGCTGCCATCGGGCAATATCATTGTCGCAGTTATCAGATTCTTGGCCTCGCTCTCTTAAACGTTATTTTTGTTTCACCTTCAATTTTGACATTCTCTTTTACAACATATGACGTTGTAACAAATTCACCCATCTCTTCCCCTTCTGCGGCAGGCTTACGAAGTTCTGAGCAAAGAATAACAGTGTATTCACCTTCCGGAACATAACAACCCCAAGCATATCCTTGGGCTATTATTTCATCATCGGGATAATAGCTATAGTTATAGTAATCCCTGTCGTATTCTCCATTCCCTTTGCACACATACACTTTCCAAGGATAGTAAACCATCCCTTCCGGCCCCTCTTCCTCTTCTACTGCGAAGCGTACTGCAAAGCCTTCCGGCTGTTCCTGACCCCCTGTGGGATCTCGCATAGGCGCCTTGAACCGCTCCAGTGATTTCGACTCCCTGATTGCCTTCTCAAGCACCGGCAACTGCTTGTGGTCTACTTTCAGAACCTCTTCCTGTCCTGTTTTTGTATGATGCCTCACAATCACATCATCGGCGCTTGCCGTCTGGCTCAATCCCGTCATGGCGATTATAGCCATAGCAAACGGAATGTAAAATTTTCTCATCATAGCTAACTTTTGTTTAGTTAATGACTCCGTTATTTGCCACCCCACAATTCCGCGCAAGTGGTTTTCTTTGGTCGCAAAGTTATAGCCATCCAAATATTTCGTCAAAAAAATGAGGGGTATTTTAGGGGTATTTGATAAAAAATGACCCCATATTCAGGGTATTTACCTTATCTTTGCCACATGAAACAACTCATCACCTTTTTTATTATCCTTTTTCTCTCCGGATGCAACCGCAATGAACCGGTGAGCGATCTGTTTCGCTGGGACAAACAAAATGCGCAGGCCGACTCCCTTACAGTCGCTTTGGAATGGGCATTTATCGAAAGAGACAGCTATGCTTGCATCTCCGGGTTAATTGCCCGGCTCGATTCTGCAACAAAGAGCAAGTATAACAGAGAATCGGCGGACGTGCTCTTCTGGAAGGCGCGTCTGCAAAACCGGGAACATCACACCGCAGAGGCAAAGAAGCTACTGTCGGAGGCGTTGGCGCGTTGCGACTCCTCATCGCGTCCATATGCTTTTTCAAGAATGAAATATCTCAATTCCATAATCTCGCGCATAAGCAAAGGGAAACTCCATTCTGCCTTGAAAGAATATGAACAATTTTACCGGTCAACCGACGACCCTTTCATGACGGCCACTGCATCTGTAGACCTCGGCCATATCATGAGGGAAGTTGGCGACCGAAAACGAGGGCTGGCATACTATCTTTATGCCGACAGCCTTTATGAGGCTCTGGGGGTCGACACATACCATCTGAAAACAAGCCTTAACAATGCCTCCATCTTCGCTGAGGCGGGAGATTCTGCACGCAGCCGAAGTCTGTTGCGGAATTTAATTGACAATCCGAAGGCAAAAGCAGACCGCGATTTCTACATAAATGTCCTGATTGACAACTGGAAAATCTGCGGCGACACGACAGCATTGATTTCAGCCTGGCTACTCACCAACGAACGTGGACTAAATCTAATTGATTCCCACACAACTGCCTTAGAAATGTGCTCTTATCTGCTTGGGAAAGGGAAAATATCGGAAGCAGAGAAACTGTGTCTTGAAACGATAAAAAAATTCACACCCAACTATCCACTCACAATAAAGGCTCAGGCATACAAACTCCTTGCCGATATTTATGAGTCGAAAGGCGAGACGGCAAGAGCATTGACCAACTGTAAGATTCATTCTAAACTACAGGATTCACTTCTGAAAGTGCATTCGGCAATTGAGATCGGCAATATCGAGAGCAGAGGGGAGATAGCCCGCTCAGAGGCGGAAATGGAGAGCCGCCATCAGATAGAACGACTCTGGACGTGGATTTTCGTAATGGCCCTGTTGATGGGAGCATTGCTCGTTGCGTTCATACTCATGAGAAAAGTGCAGGCATCTCGCCTGTCGATAGCACGCTACCATCTTGACCTCGAAAAGGAAAGGCGCTCATTGGTGTCGTCTGCTCTTGTAATGGAAGAGAAAGACAATGTGCTTAAATCCGTGCTGTCAGACATCCACAAAATGGAATCGGAAGGGAAACTGAAACCGGAGGAGACACGACACCTCGAACAAAACGTAAAGATGCACCTTAGCGGACGCCAAGACTGGGACCACTTCCGCGAACTCTTCGATAACGTTCACCCCATGTTCCACAAACGCCTGAAAGCCGACTATCCCGAACTAACAGAAGGAGACCTGCGCCTCGCCACCTATATAAAGGTAGGTATGCAAGGGAAACAGATTGCCCGTATGCTCATGCTTCAGCCAGACACAATCCGCAAAAACCGGCAGAAGCTCCGCCGCCACCTTCGCCTGGAATCAGAAGAATCGCTCGAAGACTTCCTCCGCACCATCGACTCCTGATCCCCTCCCCGCAACGCTTCTCTCAGTATCTTACTTATTCTAAAATTTGTAATAACCAATAAATTGCATTATATTTGTAGAAGAAATCAATAAAGGATTATTTGTAAGGACAGAATAATTCTGCAAACAAAACAACCAAGGGAATTATGGGAAATATAAAATATCCGGTAGGCGAGCAATCTTTCCTTCAACTGAGAGAAGGGGGATTCCTTTATGTCGACAAGACAAAATTTATAGAAAAAATACTGGACGAAAGCAAATATTATTTCCTTGGACGCCCTCGCAGATTCGGCAAATCTCTTTTCCTGTCCACCATAAAATGCTTTTTTGAAGGAAGACGAGAATTGTTTAACGGGCTTTATGCAGACACAATGAATTGGGATTGGTCGACATACCCTGTGTTGCATCTTGACCTTAACATAGAGAAATATCAAGGAAAAGAGACGCTTACTCAAGTCTTGGAGTCTCATCTCATAAATTGGGAACGCAAATATGAAGTGACGGCCACCGTAGACAATCTGCAGGTCAGATTTCAAAACGTAATAGAATCCGCCTATAGAAAAACCGGCAAAGGAGTGGCTATACTTGTTGACGAATATGACAAGCCACTGGTAAGCAACATCCATAATAGTGAACTTTTCGACTATTTCCGTAATCAGTTAGCCGCCATCTACTCAATTTTCAAAAGCAGCGCCGACTATCTGCGCCTTGTATTTCTCACTGGAGTAAGCCGTTTTGCTCATCTTACCGTTTTTTCCGGACTCAACAACATCAAAGACATCTCTTTCACTGAGACATATAGCGACATCTGCGGAATAACGGAGAATGAACTCAATCAATATTTCTACGATGGAATCTCCCGTTTAGCCGAGACTTACGATGCCACACACGAAGAAACCTCTTGCGAATTGAAAAAATGGTATGACGGCTATAAATTCTCACCTAAAGGGAAAGAAATTTACAATCCCTATTCACTTCTCACTGTGTTCAGCAATCTTGAATACGGCAACTATTGGATACAGTCAGGGCAACCCACATTGCTTTATGAGCAATTAAAGAAATTTAATGTCAATCTGGAGAATGTATTTGAATCGGAGTGCTCATTAGATTCTCTAAAAGGTTTTGACCTTGACGACCCCAACCCCCTGCCACTTTTCTATCAGACCGGCTATCTCACCATAAAAGAATATGACCCCTCCTTCCGCACTGTCAGATTAGGACTGCCAAATAAGGAAGTAACCGACGGTTTCCTAAATTATCTTCTACCGAAATATGTCAATCTTCAGCCGACCACTGATTCTGCATTCCTCATCACCCGTTTTGTGAAAGACCTTTACAGTGGGAATGTCAAAGAATTTATGTCGCGGCTTGAGAGTTTTTTCGCGGGCATATCTTATCAAATGAAAATGGATGAAGAAAAAAATGTGCATAATGCGCTCCTAATTTTCATAAAACTTTTAGGACTGTTCATAAAAACTGAACTATGCACATCCGACGGACGCATTGACCTTTTCATTCGCACCGAAAAGTTTTACTACATTATCGAAGTGAAACTTAATGGCTCCGCACAAGAAGCAATAGACCAAATCAACGACAAAGCCTATACATTGCCCTTTGCCTGTGACAGAAGAAAAATATTCAAAATCGGGATCAGTTTCTCATCCAATCATAGGCGGCCCATAGAATGGATTGCGGAGAACGACAACACCCATTGATTCACACCGTATTTCAAATGGCAAAATCTCAAAAGAGTTTTGTAAAAAAAATATGGGGGATTATTTGGGAAATCGGAATTTTGTCGTTAGATTTGCGGCAGATTGGGTAAGTGCCGGTTGTGGCGAGACTCATGTTTTACAGTTTTTTCGTTTAAACTTTCTATAGTTTAAAACACACTTCATTTCAACTATGAAGCATCCTCATTTTTCTGATTTCAATTTCGGATGCGCTACTCCTACGTGCGTCGCGAGAAAGCGGTGCGCATAGTTTTTCACCAACAATTTTTCAATAGCATTCTGCACTCGGCAACCATTGGTGCGCCCTTACGCGTCACGCCCGGCTGTCAGATGAGCGCACATTGACTTGTTGGCAACTATCCCGGAAGAAGACCCCCGGATTGAGATAACTGAAATGAAATGTTTAACCCCGGCTGGCAGTCACAACCGTCAGCCTTCCTAAAACTGTGAAATATGAAAAAAAAAGTCCGATGAAATCCTTTTTCCATCATTCATCATGAACTCAGACAATGACCAGCCTATCGTGAGGGAACTTTATGCCGGCATCAGCGTCAAAGGTGAACTCATAGTCTGCATCAAGCACACCGACTACGACGACAAACGCTACAACTGCTCCACTTGTGCCGTTATGAGCAGAGAGGAAACAAAGAAACTGGCACGCAAACTGAAAGTAAAATTCCAGAATCTCCCCCGATTCATAAGCGATTGCATGTCTGACTGGGACGAGATTGTAAACCCCACCATACGGCAAGTGTATGAATGCTTTAAGGAGGTTACCGAATGTATCCTTGATGAGGGATGCCGATTCAAGATAAAACGCAGATACGGACTTCACGGCTACATGTGCTGCTGATAAAACATCAGGGTTTCTAATTTATTCCGAATGGATACAACCAAAAACTAAAAAAGAGCAATGAGAATCTGATTCTCATTGCTCTTTTTTAGTTTTATGCCGTCACCGGTCGATTTCTAATCCCCGGCAATTAATTCTGCGCAGTCTGCGCCTCTGCTTCCTTAATCATCTTTTCGTTGGCATACACTGTGATTTCAACGCGACGGTTGAGCGCACGCCCTTCCGGAGTGTCATTTGACGCTACATAACCAGCCATAGGAATACCCTTGGCGGTAAGACGATTGGCGGCAACGCCACAGTTCATCAGATAATCGCGCACTGCGTTGGCACGCTGTCCTGAAAGTTTCTCATTCACAGCATAAGAGCCGGTATTATCTGTATAGCCGGTGATGGCGACATCCGTGTCAGGATTCTGAATCAGGTTAACCGCAAATTTAGTGAGGTCAGCCTGGGCCGAAGGATTAAGTGAGTATTTTCCTGTCGGGAAAAGAATGCCGCCGTCAAATGTCACCTTAATGGCCTGAAGGCCGTTAGAGTCGGTTGTCTGCTCCACTTTTGCCTGCTGGGCGAGTTCCGCCTCAAGCTCTTTCTGCTGCTTGTCCATCTTCTGGCCAATCAAAGCTCCGGCCCCGGCGCCAACGGCTGCTCCGATAGCAGCACCGATTCCGGCCCCTTTGCCGCCGCCGATCAACGCGCCGATTCCGGCTCCGGCAGCAGCTCCGCCGCCGCCGCCAATCAACGCTCCCTTCCCTGTCTTTGTCAATGAACTACAGCCAGACGCCCCCACGAGCATCGCGGCTGCCAAAAAAATCACTGTAAATCTCTTTAGAATCTTCATAATATCACCTTTTTTAATTTAAGTTATCTTAATATGGCAATCCCTCGTTTGGGCATTGCTCATAACAAAACAACTGAATAGGGTTATATCGGCATCTCACATGCCTTCTTTGATTATAACCGAATTTTTGTTTTTTTAGTTTATCAGACGAATATTAAATTAAAATTTTACGGTTTGCGAAGACCTCTTTCACCCGACTTTTTTCCGCCGGAAAGTTTACAGTCTGTCACAAGGCGAACCGCCTCAACGCGCCCGCCGCTTGATGACTCTTTGTCTAATGTGGAGCAAACTCCCGACAATTCCACTTTGGCTCCTGATGTGGCCTCGGCCTCTATTCTAACTGACTTTATGCCGCCTACAGTCACTGTAGCCCCGCTCGAAGCCTCTGTAATCAGTTTTGTGCCATCGAAGCTGTCGACTTTGATTTTCGACCCGCTGCTTGCTTCCGCTTCCAGATTAACTGCCAGCACTTTCAACACCGACAGGTCTGCAGCGCTCGACACCTCTCCCGAAAATTTAGCGCAATCTACACTTTTCACTTCTGCCTTGGAGCCGCTCGACAATTCAAAATCAATTTTCGAGCTCCCGATTTTGTTAAAGTATGCCGACGCTGCCGAGGAGAGGCTGACTTCAAAGTCTTTGGCAAGAGAAATATCGCTTTTCGCAGTGAACGTCGCCCCCGACGACATCTCCACCTCCTCAAGTTCGGGAGAAGACACCGTCACAATTGATGGCCCGTTGATATTCTTGTTATGCTGTTTATAACGCGCACACAATTCGCCGTCTTTCACAAAAACTTCAAGATAAGGCTCAGCAGATGAAGTCGTGGCTATCTTCGCCACTCCGGGGTTTCTTCCCTGAGTGAACACTATCTTTATTCCGTTCGAAGCGTTCACCTTATCAAACTTCCCGATCTTTACCTCTTTCTTGACATTCACTTCGCTGTCCTTACCGTTTGTCACGCCCCCTTTTCCCATGGAGCAGCCGATAAGCGCTGTTGCCACACACACTACGGCAATAACAAAACTGTTGATCTTTTTCATTATACTCTATTTTAAGTTAATTAATATTTCCTCGTCAATCCTATTTCCTTTCCATGCCCCTAAGGTCTGCGCAACATATATTCATCCTCTTTCTCCTTTGCTTTCCTCGGAGGCATATCTTCTATTATAAGCCCGCGAGTCTTTACGTTGCCCTCGCTGCCCTCCTTAACTTCGGCATGATGACACCTTCCCGACAACACTACCTCGGAAGCCGATTTCGCAGAGGCTTTCACTGATGCCGCGCTTATTCCTTTGAGCCTCACATCAGATGCCGAAGTGGCCGACACCTCCACACGCTCCAGATCCAATGTGAGCGCATAGACCGATGCCGCACCTGAGGCGGCAATATTGAGCTCTCCTCCAGTAACCCATCCGAAATTTACAGAAGAAGCCGAAGTGGCGGTCACATTCAATGGCTCTTTTATTTTCAACGCTCCTCTCACAATAAAGGAGGCGGCTGTTGACACATACAAAGAATTAAGCACCGGCGCCGAAATTTTAACAACCAAGTTTCCGGCCGATGAAATATTACATTCGGCATAAGAAACCGTGAGCACATCGCCATCCGTGTTCAGGTTGAGAGCATTCATAAGCTCCGGTGTGCCAAAAACCTCAGCCTCCCCGGTAAAGGGACCTTGTGTGAAAACCACTTCAATAGCCGACGACACATTCACCCCCTTGAATTTGCCGATTCTCACATTTTTCTCCTCTTTATTGCCATAGTTATCTCTGTAATCGTCAACAGAACGCAATCCACAACCGGCCCATCCTCTTTCTGCATTTCTCTCTGCCTCTATTCGCGCTTTTGTGGCCCTGCGCTCCGCATCATCATAAGAATTTGACGAATGAGAATCAAAATCTGCATATGAAATACAAACTTCAGATCCTGAGTCAGCATTTGAACTCATAGCCTTCACGGCAGAAGCGCCCACAGCCATCGAGGCCAAAGAAACCAGCACCGCCGGCAGCCATGAGCCATTCCTACGAATCAAATTCTTGCACCAAATAAAAAAAACGTTTCGCTTCATAAATATCACAGGCAAACTATGCCCACATATAATCGACTCGCTCCACCGTCAAATGTTACACTCCCCCCACAAAATTCTCAAAACAACACCCATCCCACCCATAAAAACAACCTCCGTTCCCATCAATAACACAAAAATTATTCTTAGAAAAAGAAAAGCCGTCGGGCAACCACTACAACTGCTGTTCGGAAGCGATTATGACATTTGTCTCACTTCATGAATCTACCCCCAAGGTGAATCAAGAGGGAATCTCCTACAAAATTTGCCAAAGGATGAACAACATGGCAGAATGGCTCGCAACGGCACATTCGTAACAAATCCGCTTCGCATAGAGAAGCCCTCGCCTATCACCACACAAAATCACCTCCTTGCGGGCTTGGCCTGCAAGGAGGTGATTCATAATTAAGCAGGGATAAGAATCAGAGTGATTTCTTGCCCCAATAGGTTGTAGAAGAATTTACGCCGGCATATACGATTGTTGCATGGCGGTCATAGCTTTCCCAGTCGCATTCACGCTTCAGGTAAAGCTCCACCCCGTTCACAGTGAGCATTTGGGAATCTGCATTGAAACTCCAGTCAGCGCCGTCCCATACACCGCCCGCGATTTTATGGTCGGCTGTAAGTTCCATGCGCTCCGACTCCTTCTGAGTGGCGAAAGCATAGCTGAGATTGATATTCTCCCATGCGCCTACAAGTTCCTCTTCTGCAATAGCAAGCTGCGGAACATCGCCATAACGCTCCGGAAGAACCAAAGGCCATCCCTCTTTTGTCCATACTATTGAACGCACATGACCCATCATAAGAGAATTGCTGGCGTCATTTCCGTTTACGCCCGCAGGGAAACGCGCCTGCGAAGCATAGAACCAGTTCCCTTCGCCATCTTCAAACACCGCGCAGTGTGAGAATCCAACCCAGCCTTCAGAATTGGCAAATTTATAAGGATGAGTAACCACGGGGAGAGCGTCGCCACCGTTATTGGTCACGTCAATGCCATTGATGTCAACATAAGGGCCATCGATATTCTTGGAGCGCACCACACGAGTGTTGTATGCCACTCCGAGTTCGTCATATGCGAGGAAAAGGTAATAATAGCCATTGCGGTAAACCACCTCCGGACCCTCCGAGCCCTGCCAGCGGTTACCCATCTGGCGTGTGGCTATCAACTTGCCATAGGGAGCAATCTCGGCGTCAGAGCCGAAAGGATTGCCGAGAGCCGCAGCTGGCTTGCCTGTGGCAGCGTCAAGTTTCACAGCAGCTATTCCGCTATGCCAAGAGCCATAGATCATCCAGTGCTCGCCGCCTTCAGTGATTATCACAGACGGGTCGATAGCGTTAAACTTATAATAGCAGTTTGCCCAGTCAGTAGGAGCCACATTGAAATCGAGGCCGCGGTCTGAAGCATTGGTTATCACATAACCCTTGTCTACCCACGCGCCATTGTCGGCAGGGTTGCTGTTCTCCATCATGCCGATGAAAGCACGCTCGCCCCATGAGTTGTCTCCATTAATCAAGCCGGGCACAATGATAGAATAATACATTCTGTAAAGGTCGTCGCTCACCTTCACCACGCTTGGAGCCCAGTAGCCGAAAGCATTCTCATCGGGAGCCGCCGCCGGAAGCCCCATCGAGGCACGCACCTCATTGAGCTTAGGCACCACCCATTCCGGAAGAGCCGGCATTGTGCCGCCGAGATATTCCCAGTTGATAAGATCCTTGGAGCGGCGCCCGTGGAAGTGACCACCCTCAACATGGGCATTGCCATAGGAAGCGTCTGTCTGATACATGTAATAGTATCCGTCGGCAGCCTTCACGATAGAAGGGTCGTGCACATTGGCAAGATTCCATTGCGAACGATTCCCCCATCCGGCTATGTCTACATAATAATCGGGATATTGAGGGCCACGGTAATACTTGAGCCGGTCTTCGGGAGAACCCTCGCCCGTGGTGAGCACATAATCCTGCGAATAAATCACACTCCCTTTGTATTCATTCACAAACGCGCGGATGTGATATTCACGACCCGGAGCAAGATTTTCGATAGTGGCCTTGATAGTGTCGCCGCTCACAGTGGCATCATACACGCTGCCATATATCGTGGGGTTGGCACTCTCGGAAATCACATAACCCGCCTTTGAATAATGGGCGCCATCTTTCTGATGGAAAATGGCCGTGAGCGAGACATATGTTCCGCCACATTCAACTGCCTGCGGCATTTCAATCACAAAGCCTTCGCCGGAAGGATAGTTCACCTCATCGTCGCCGCAAGCGCCCATAAGAAGCACACTTGCCACGAAAGCCCCTGAGAGATATAATTTTGTATTCATTTAATCAAGAATATAATCGGTAATAAAACTGATGCCTGAAGAAAAACGTCGCGCCGACAAAGCCGGCGCGACGCGCCTTTCCGGCTTGCTTACATCTCCCAACCGGGAGTTTGGGGATAACCCGTTTTCTGTTGTTCAGCGTATGGAATCGGGAAGAAATAATTCTTCGGAGCCATAAACGATATGTGGGGGTCCACATCGCTGAGACCATAGTTGAAAGTCTTGTTTGTGCCCTCTTTCACTGCCACGCCATAGTTGGTGAACACCTGGCGATAGCGGGGGAGAGACTTCTCGGCGTTAGCGTTTCCGCCGTTCTTCTCATGCAGTTTCCAGCGGCGCACGTCAAAGTAGCGATGATCCTCGAAACAGAACTCTATTCTCGACTCGTTCTGGATGCGCTCGCGAAGGTCAGCCTGGCTAAGACCGGAATATGCCGGCATTCCTACACGTGCTCTCACCTGGTTCACATATTCATAAGCCTCGGCGGTCTGTCCGGCCTCGTTGAGAGCCTCGGCGGCTGCAAGCAGAATCTCCGCATAGCGGAAAATCGGGCAGGCATGACGCTGTCCGGAAACAGTGCCGTCCCAACGGATGTTGTTGAGATACTTCTTCGAGTAATATCCTGTGGCAGTTCCGCCGTTGCCACGGGCATAGTCGTCGCCACGTCGTGTGTCGTCATTGTTCACATCAACCATGCGGGCCTCGTCGCCGTCACCCCACATAGATCCATGATGAAGGATTGTCTGCTCAAGACGCGGGTCGCGGTTGGCATAAGGGTTCTGATCGTCATAAGAGGGGTCCTTGTCGATAGGAAGACCGTTGATTGTCTCATATGAGTCAACAAGGTTCTGGGTCGGATTGAGATACCCGGTAGCGCTTATCGATCCTGTGAAACCGCAGGGGGCATTGAAAAATTCCAGCTGAAGAGTGGTCCACACCGAGCGGCTGAGGATATATTCATTATTGAGCACAGGGTTCGACACGAAGCACTGATAATAGTTCTGGTTCGGGTCGTTGCTGTCGGTAGTGTAGAGGCGGTAAGGATTCGTCTGAATTTTGTTCTTTGCGATGAAATCCTTTGCGGCGTTGGCAGCCTCGATCCAGCGGGAAGTCTCGTTCGACGGATTGAAAAGCGGAGAAGCGCGATAAAGGAGCGCGCGAGTCTTCAGAGCGTAAGCCGTGGCCCCGTTGATGCGGCCCCAGTTCTCAGCTTCGTTGCTATAGCGGAACGGGAGATTGTCTTTATATTTGTCACACTCGTCGGCAATCCACTTGAGCACATCTGCCGCAGCCCGGCGCTCCGGGAGAGCCATTGAAGGGGCAAGGATAATAGGAGTGCCGTTCTCGTCGTCAGCCACCACAGGGATGTCGCCAAACCAGCTCACGAGGTCGAAGTGAAGGATTGCGCGAAGCACTCTCGCCTCTGCATCCCAGCGGTCGAACAGGCGGTTGTCGTCACCCTTCTTCTCGGCATTGCCCACAACATCGGCGCGTGCGTTGAGAAGATACTGGTTTATGCCACGGATACCCTTGTAATCACGGTTCCAATAAAAATCGGCAAACCAATGGTTGGTGGCATCATAGGCATCGGCATTGATTGAGTGATAGCGGGCCACACCCCAATAGTCTACGGCATTATCTGTCATGCAATCCTGCGAAAGGCGAAACTGGGTGTCGTTATATCCGGAGAATGCGTCAGGGAGATAATCATAGAGCTGGGCAAGATAGCCGCGTGTGCGGTCATAGTCAGAAAACACATTGGCAGCCTGAAGAGTGAGGTCCACCTCCTTGTCGAGATAATCGCTGCAGGAAGAGAGCCCCATCGAAATCATGGCAGCCGCCGCGATTGAAAATATTTTTAATTTCATGATATGCGTTATTTGGAATTTAGGGTCTATTGCCGGAGATACGGGGCTTGGAGTCTGCAGAGGCTTCAAGCCCCATATCTTCGGCTGAATTTTAGAATTCTACATGAAGACCGAAATTGAATGTGCGGGTCTTGGGATACCACCAGCAATAAGACATAGGCTTCTCAGGATCCATACCCTTGGGCATATGGCTTATAGTGGCAAGGTTATAGGCACTGAAATAGAAGCGGCACTGGCTCATGTGAATCTTTGAAATCAGGCTCTTCGGGAGAGAATAGCCAACCTCGATGTTGCGGAGCGAGAAATAGTCGCCGTTCATGATCCATATGTCATTCTGATAAGAACCGTTGTCGCGTGAAGAATCCTCAGTGTTGTAGGTGTAGCTCAGACGAGGATACTTGGCGTTGATATTGCGCGGGTCGGCGGGATCGTCAGTGTAATAGCCCCATGCGTTCACAACCTCGTGAGTGGCGTTGTTGTTGCCCCATTCAGAGAATGTCATTGAGGGAGAAAGGAACACTGAGCGATTGAGATAGGCTGTGCCGATAACTTTCACGTCAAACCCTTTATATTCCGCATAAAGAGAAATTGAAGGTGTGAGCTCCGGAATGAGCGTGAACCCGTAAGGCTCCATGTCGCGAGAGTCGATCTGACGGTCGCCGTTGAGGTCGCGGAACACGGCTGTGCCGAGTTTCTGGTTGCCGCCGGAGAATGTGTTGTAGGGATATTTCTCCGGGTGAGCGATCGCGTCTTCCTGGGATGTGGCGATAAGAGCGGGGTCTGAAGCCCACTGCACGAAGCGGTAAGCGTTCCAGCCGCCGATTACGTCGCGGTTCTCCCATTCGTAGATTGACGATACAGAAGCGTAGTCGCGGATGCGGTCGCCTGTCTTGCGTTGCCATTCCACTGCCGGTGAAACCTCGTCCATCTCAATAATCTTGTTGCGGTTCCAGGAGAGCATACCCTCCACAGTGTAGTTCACATTGCCAATCTTATTGGAGTGGCCGATGGTGAGCTCGATACCGTGAGTGTTCACCTTGCCGTAAGAGTCCTTTGCGAAAGTTGTGCCGAGAATGTTAGGGTTGGTGGAGCGCTCGATAAGGATGTCGCTGCGCCACTCCTTGAACACGTCGAACGAGCCATAGAGACGATGATGCCAGAAATCCCAGTCGAGGCCGACGTTCACCATCTTAGATATTTCCCACTTGCTGTTGGGGTTGCCGGCAACGCTCTCGATAAAGCCCGGAACGTTTGTGGCGTTGTGGCCGAAGCTGTAGCCGCCGGAAGTGGCGAATGTAGACTGATAAGGATAGCGGCCTGCTCCGGTGTCGCTCATACCCGACTTGCCGTAAGAGGCGCGAAGCTTGAGGAGGTCGATGTCAGGATTCTGAAGGAATTTCTCCTCAGAGAGCACCCATCCTGCCGACACGCCCCAGAATGTTCCCCAGCGTTCGCCGGGAGCGAAGTTGTCGTTACCCATGCGCGAGATATTTCCCGACACGATATAGCGGTTGTCGAAGATATATGCAAGCGAACCGTTGTAGGAGAGGTAGCGGTCGGAAGAATACATGGCGTTGTCAGTGCTTGCCTCGCGGATGTTGAGACGCTGCTGATATGCGCGGATAAAGGCGTTGGCCTGCACACGGTGCATTCCGCCGAACTCGCGGTCATACTTGAAACCGAAGCGGGTGTTGAGTGTCCAGGAGTTGGCACGCTCGTGAGTGACAGGGTTGGTCAGCTCCTCATAGCGGTTTGTCTGAGTGTAGGTGAAATCCTCAACATTCTCCACAGATGTGTTTGTGAAATCATAAGAATATGTGTTAACACGGTTTGTCTGTGTTGACTGGAACACGTCGTAAGCATCGAAGCTGACCACAAGGTTAGCCTCAAGCCCCTTTGTGATAGGCTCAAGATTGCCGGTCACGTCAAGTGTAGAATAGAGCTGGCGGCGACGGTTCTTCTCCTGGCCCGACGATCCGAGAAGGAAGGTGGGGTTTTGAGCCGAGCCATCTTGATAAAGCTCGCCGTTCGGGCAGTACACAGGACGCATCGGGTCTGCTTCCACTGCACCCATTGTAGTCAGAGTGAACACACCGGTTGTTGGCTGGAGAATGTTGTCAATACGACCTCCAAGGTCAAGACTCACACGCAGATATTTGTTGACATTGATGTCAAGGTTAGAGCGGAGGTTCCATCTGTTTAGCACATGCTGGGTAGAGAAACGGTCGTTGAAGTTTGTGCCTTTCTTGTTCCACATACCCTCCTGACGAAGATAAGAGAACGACACATAATAGCGTGCCCTCTGGTTGCCGCCTGAGATCTGAAGATTGGTTTTCACCACCGGGGCAGCCTCGCGATAAAGCTCATCAAACCAGTTGGTGTTGAAATAGCGGTAGCGGTCCATCCCTTCGAGGGTTTCACCTTCGCATACACGGCGATACTTCTCAATCTGCTCTGCGGAATAGACTGGATCTTTTCCATCGAGATAGCGCACTTGGTTCTTGGTCAGGGCAAGGTTGTAGGAGTTCTGGTTCTCCACCTTGCCGGTGAGAGTCTGGAAACCCACCTCCTGGGTGAAGTTGATATGGGTCTTTCCGGCCTCGCCGCGCTTTGTGGTGACAAGGATCACACCGTTGGCGCCGCGCATGCCGTAAAGGGCTGTGGCAGCTGCATCTTTAAGCACTGTCACAGTCTCGATAGGGAATGCGTCGAGGAATGAAAGGTCGCGTTCCACGTCGTCAACAATCACAAGCGGGTTTCTGGCTGCGGCGTTCAGCGAGCGCACGCCGCGCACATACATCTTTGTCTCAGACCATCCCGGCTCAGACGACACCTCATAAGTCTCAACGCCTGTAAGCGTGGAGTTGAAAGCATTCTGAAGCACAGTCACGGGATAGCGCTGAAGCTCCTCGCCTGTCACTGTTGAACGAGAGTCAGTGAGTAATTTCTTCTGCTGCTCTCCGAAAGCCACGGGTGCGTTGTGGGCATACATGTCTGTGTCAGGGCTCAGCGTGATTACAATGGGGGCGCTGAAATCCTCTATAGGAGTGATCGAGGTGATATATCCCACGCAAGTAGCGTTCACCTCATCGTCGTAGTTGGCATCCTTGATGGTGAATTCACCGTTTTCATCAGTGAAAACCATCTTGCTTTGCTCGGCAAGATTCACCATTGCGCCGGGAATTGGCTTTCCGTCAGGGTCAACCACCCGTCCTTTCAGGGTGTTGCCTGTGGAGGCGGCAATAGCAGAGGCGGAGCAGCCGGTCATAACGGCAACTGCCAGGGCGAGCTTCCCCTTATTCCTCATATCATTTATGATGTTGTTCATATATGTTCGGATTTTCGATAGTTTGGAATTTAAGATTACCATCCGGGATTGTTTTCAAGGCCGGTCTTCCAGACCTCACCCTCCGGTATGGGATAGAGATACATACGCTGTTCAAACACACGGTCCTGCGCCTTCTTGCGGGTAACATTGCCGTTCATGTCAACATTCACGCCATAGATGGGACGAGAGAGAGCCTCCACGGCCACATTCCAGCGGCGCACGTCCCATGAGCGGTGCTCCTCGAAAGCGAATTCCACTGTGCGCTCCTTGCGGATGAAGTTGCGCATTGCATCCTTGTCTTTAAGGTCGGCGCGGTCTGCCACATTGCCTATGATTCCGGCGCGGTGGCGCACCATGTCGAGCATGTCATATACCTCCTGGCAAGGCCCCTGCACTTCATTTAGAGCCTCGGCATAGTTCATAAGAATCTCGGCATAGCGGATGATTGTCCAGAGGCGATAAGCCGAGCCGCCATGGTTGGAGCTGAGGATTGTGGCCGGGATATACTTGCGCATATAATATCCGGTAGGGGTGGCGTTGGCGTTGCCCGTAGGATTGTCGGCCATACCGGGGCGCACGTCGATTGTGCTGTTGTCGCGCATAGTTCCCCAAGGTGTGCCCTGATAGAGAACAGTGGCTGAAAGGCGCGGGTCGCGGTTTGCCCACATGTCGGCGTCGTTATAGCCGCTCTCGGCATTGATGGCCGGAGTGAGCGAGCCGGGAGCATACACAGGGGCACCGGTGGCGTCATACTGCTTGAAGGGAGAAGAGCCGTCGGCCATGTCATACATGTCGACGAGGTTCTGCGAAGGGCAGTTTCCGCCGCTTCCGCCTTCACCCACAGGAGTGTCACTCGAGATTCCGCTCCAGTTGATAGCGACATCATTGCGGAAGAAGATAACCTCGTTGTTGTTGCCGGTGTATTGTGTGCGGAGCACTGCGTTGCCGTAGTTTTCGGCCGGGTCGATGTTTGCCTCCGCAAAAAGTCCGAAATTCGTGCCGTAGTCATTGATGAAGCTCTTGGCTGCGTCGGCGGCATCCTGCCAGGTGATTCCGCTATCTGCTGCATATCTTGGCGACGCCATGTAGAGCTTGATGCGCGACATTAGTGCGCGGGCCATCGGCTTTGAAAGACGCCCGATGCGGTTCGCGCTCCAGGCATCCTCATAAGAGAGAAGGTCGGGTTCTGACTCTGAAAGCTCCTTGAGCACAAAGTCAACCACAAACTCTTTCACAGAGGGGCGCTTGCCGTTGTAGGGGGTGACCATGTCTTCAGAAGGGTCGAGCACCTCGGTCACGATAGGCACAGGGCCGTAGCGCAGGAACATCTCCCAATAGAAATAAGCGCGGAATGTGCGGGCCTCGGCCATCATTGTGGCTCTGTCCTGCGCCTCCTGCTCGGGCGACTTGGTGATGTCGTTGGGCACAAGGTCCATCTGGTTGATCACGCGGTTGCACTTGCGGATGGCGCGATAGCGCGACTCCCAGGTGTCGGAAAGTTCAGAATATCCGCCCCCTCCATAGTAGTTGCCGATATTGAATGTGGTGCGCGCGCCTCCGGTGGAGAAAGAGGTCTCTGCAAGGTCGGTTGCAGCGTCGAGCCATGAGCCGTCGAGGCGGTTGGCGCCGTGACGGAGAAAGTTGTATGTGTCGTTGTGGAAATATTCAAACATGCTCCAGCTGCCGAGAGTCTTCTCTTCGGTGAGCTCGTTGGAGGGCTGCTTTTCGAGGTAGTCGCCGCAGGATGTCAGCGCGGAAGCCCCTCCGAGAATAATAGCCAACGATAGAAATTTATATGATTTTTTCATCTTGATATCAGATTAGAATTGGATGTTGACGCCAAAGTTCACAGTCTTGCAGATAGGATAGCGGTTCGAGCCGTTGCTCTCGGGGTCGGTGAGGCCGTCGAGATGATCCCATGTCACAAGGTTGTTGGCGTTGACGAAGAAGCGGCACTGGCTCATGTAGGCATGCTTGATCCATTTCTCGGGAAGAGAATATGAGAGCTCGATATTCTTCAGACGGAAGAACGCGCCGTTCTTGAGGAAGAATGAGTTGGTGCGCTGGTTGTGGTCTCCATAGCTGTCATAGTGAAGGAGAGGATACCTGGCGTTGGCAAGGTTCTGAGCCTCCGACACCGCCGGGTTCCAGCGGTCGAGGTGATGCTCCTTCACTTTGCCGCCTTTCACAAAGGCATACATGGCCTCCGCGTCATAATAGCGGCTCACATGGTCCACACCCTGGAACATGATGCTGAATCCGATTCCTTTCCATTCAGCGCCAAGATTGATGGCATATGTGTTTTCGGGTATGTCGGAATATCCGATGAAAGTCTCGTCGCGGTCATCGATGAATCCGTCGCCGTTCATGTCGCGATATTTGAGGTCGCCGGCTTTCACTGTGCCGAAGGTAGATACGGGGAGATTTCCGCCGTCGATGTCAGCCTGAGTCACGAAGCCGTCGCAGAGAAGGCCGAAATACTGGTTGATGACATGGCCTGTGCGCTTGCGATAGTCTGTCTTGTTGGCTGGCTCGTCCATCTCGGTGATTTTGTTCTTCGCATGAGAATATGTTCCGCCGATGTTATACTTGAAATCGGGGCCGATCATATTGCTGTAGTGGAGCTCGATTTCAAAACCTTTATTCTCGGTCTTGCCAAGGTTGCCGGCAGCGGATGTAACGCCGAACCACCAGGGGCGGGTGAGATATTCGGTAAGAATGTTGTTGCGCTTCTCCCAGAAGAAATCGATGTTACCGCTGAGGCTGCTGTTAAAGAAACCGAATTCAAGACCCACGTTGTATTTGTGGGCGCGTTCCCAGGTCACACCATAGTTGGGATACTGCTGCTCATAGATGCCGGTCTGGCCGGAGGTGCCGAAGTAGTAGTCATTGGCAATCTGGCTCCATTTCTGCTCATAAAGGAATCGCTGCTGCACGCCGGCAATCTGATAGACGTCGTTACCTACCTGGCCGTAGCTTGCGCGGAGTTTGAGGTTGTCAAGCCAGTCGATTGTCGACTCCATGAATTTCTCCTGAGTGATGCGCCAGCCTGCCGAGAATGCAGGGAAGAAACCGAAGCGTTTACCCTTCTGGAAGTTCTCTGAGCCGTTGTAGCCGGCATTGAACTCGAAGAGGTAGCGGTTGTCGTAAGCGTAAGTCACACGTCCCACGATACCCTGATAGCGCTTTGCAAGGTCGGCCTGGTGACGATAGTCGTTCTGCATGTAAAGCACCATTGCTGTCACGTCATGCACATCGTTAAACAGGCGGGCATAGTTCACCTGGGCCTCCATATAGAGCTTGTAGAGAGTGAAGCTTTCGTTGGTGTTGGAGAGTGTGCCGTCAGTGTTGAAGCGGTTGTAGGCGTCGATGCTCTGATAGTTCTCGCGGTCGTTAAGCTCATAAGTGGCGAACGACTTTCCATAGGTGGTCTTGTGGTAGTTCTCGTAGTCGAAAGAGATCATGCCTCTGGCAGAAAGGCCGGGAGTGAGCCAGTCCATCTTGTAGTCGGCGATGAAGTTGGTTTCGTTCACGGTGTTCACGCCCTTATAGTAGCCACCCTCGGCGAGAGTTGCGTAGACGTTCTGCTGATACTGAGATGAGCCTCCGTAGAGAGTCTTTGTTGTCTCGCCGTTCTGCACCTCATAAGCCACCGGGAAAAGCCAACCCGGAGTGTGGTTGAGCTGGTAATATACGTTGCTGAAAATATTGCTTTCATTAGAGTTCGGGCCCTTGCGCTCCTCAAAGCGAGTGCCGAAGTTCACAGAGAGCTGGAGGTCTTTTGTGAGGAAGAAGTCGGCGTTGGCACGGAAGCCGTAACGCTTATAGTTGAGCGACGATGAGTTGCCGTAAGGGTCGTTTGAGAGATTCTTGAACAAAGACTCCTGGTCATAATACTCGAGAGATGCATAGTAGCGCATACGCTTTGTGCCGCCGCGCACGCTGGCGTTGTAACGCTGCGAGGGTGCAGAGGAGCGAAGGATCTCGTCATACCAGTCAACGTTAGGATAAAGGAGAGCGTCAACGCCGCTGAGCTGGCCGTTTACCGACTTCTGATACATAGCGAGGTCTGCTGCAGAATACTGCGAGGGGAGACCGTCGTTGGCCAAAGCCTCTTCAAGAAGGCTTACCGACTCGTAAGAGTTGAGATAAGTGTTCTTGCGTGTCGGGGTCTGGAACTGCCATGAGGCGGTGAGGTTCACAACCGGCTTCTGCTCCTTGCCTCGCTTGGTGGTGATAAGCATTACGCCGTTCGCGCCGCGCACACCATACACCGCTGTTGCCGATGCGTCCTTGAGCACAGAGATTGTCTCGATGTCGTCGGGTGCAATCTGAGAGAATGAACGCTCAACGCCGTCAACGAGGATAAGAGGCTGGGCGTCGCCTGCGAATGTGGCGCGGCCACGGATGTAGATAGATGCGTCGTCGGCACCCGGGGCGCCTGAAGTCTGAGAGGTGATCACACCGGGAATCTTGCCGGTGATGGCCTGTGAAAGGTTTGCGGAGGGAGTTTCAAGCAGGTCGCCTGAGTTCACCTGCGAGATTGCGCCCACCACAGATTCCTTTTTCTGTGCACCATAACCCACAACCACAAGCTCGTCGAGAAGTTCAGACTCCTCTTTCAGAACGATGTCGAGCTGCGATTGTCCGTTCACGGGCACTTCTTGAGTGGCAAAGCCTACATAAGAGACCACAAGCACCGCTTTCTTGGCGTCTTTCAGGTTTAGCTGATAGAAGCCGTCGATGTCAGTGGCGGTTCCGTTAGTGGAACCCTTCTCTATAACTGTTGCGCCAATCAGGGGTTCTCCGGAGGGGTCGGACACGACACCCTTCACCAGCTGGGCAGCCGCCGGGAAAGCGGCGAAGACCAGAAGGAGAACCGGGAGGAGGAGGCGGAGCGAAAAGCTCCGCCGTCCTTCGGCTGTAATTCGATAACTGTTCATTATGATGTTCGGTTAGATTTTAAAGTTAACTTACTTCTTTAATAGGGTGTTCAGTTCTATGTTCTCATTTTTGAATCAAAAATCATGAGTGAATAGCCATAAGTTCCTGATATACATTAGTGATTCTGTGTAATAGAACAATGTTGAAAAACATGGTAAAATTTAACTCAAAAATTAGCGATTTTGTTGAGGGTATTTTACTGATATATAAAATATTACGACTATAAAAAGAACATAAAAGTTGGAACATTCTACTGAACACCCTACTTCTTTAATAGCATGAGCTGTTTGATTTCATTTTTTGACAACACCTTGTTGTAAAGGAAGATGTCGTCGAAACCGAAGCCGGGGTCAGGATCGCCCCAGTCCCATGCCTGATTGCCTCCGAGACATATATACTCAAGTCCCGCCAGTGCCTTGAGGTCGCACACCTGGCCACGGCTTACGCCGTCAAGTGTCCATGAATTGGCAACCTCTCCATCAAGATAGACAATAGTTTTATTCGGAGTCAGAGTAACGGTGTATAGATGCCAGCCTTTATCAGCAAGCCAGTCTAATTCACCATGATAGAGTATCACCTCGCCGGTGTCGCTCAAGTCTGCGCCATAGTCGCAATATGCAGCGCCGGTATTGTCGGGCACCTCCGTGTTTATTGACACTACGCCTCTGTATTGACATGCAAACATCGGATTTGAGTTTGTTGGATTCGGGGCTGCGCCATAAGCGGTGAACACGGGGTTCCAGAAGTAGTCGCCTGCATCTGTTGAGTTAATCCACATGCTGACGGTCAACTCTTCCGTCTCTGCCACTCTGCCGAGAGCATTCTCCGGGAGCAGGAGATAGTTTTCACGGGTGCCACCCACGGCATTCTTGAATATTCTTCCAAATCCGGGAGTGCTGTTGTCAATGAAGTCGCCTGCGCCCATTTTCTTGGCATCCCCTTCATTCAAGCTGAATGTGTTGCCGTATATTGCATTTTTCTTCAGTCCGACTATTGATTTCACCTGCTCCTGGCTAAGTTCCTGGTTAAATATCGCAATGTCGTCAAACCAGAAGCCGGGGTCGGGATCGCCCCAGTCCCATGCCTGATTGCCACCAAGACAGATATATTTGAGATCTGCGCCATTGCTGAACAATCCGGCTGCTGTGTTGTTCACGCCGTCAATCACCCATTCATTCACAAGTTCGCCATCAAAATAAACCTTAGCGGTTGTGGGTGTGAATGTTGCGGTATAGTGGTGCCATCCGCCATCGGCAAGCCAGTCTGTGGCATCATGATAAATGCCATTTGTTCCGTTCACGTTCTGGTTGTCGGTATAGTCGCTCCAGCCATTGTTGTTTACCTGAAGCACGCCGCGATACTGGCAAGCAAGCATCGGCATGGCATTGACAGGATTCGGAGCCGCGCCATAGGCAGTGAACAACGGAGACCACATATAATGGCTTGAAACTGTCTCATTGCCTCTGTTCACCCACACACTTATTGTCAGCGCCTGAGTCTCCACAGAATGAGAAAGGGCATCCTCGGGAAGAAGAAGATAGTTCTGACGCATTCCGTCCATAGCATTGGAGAATACATTTCCGAAGGCACCGCCGATATACTTGATTTCACCGCCACCCTGGATTGTGCATCCATTCATTCCGGCATCGAATGAATTGAAATATACAGGAGCCACAGGCTCTGTCACAATTTCTCCGGGGCCTGTGCTGCCGCCGCCGAGGTTGGGTCGGGTGATCTCTTTCTCTGTGATGGCATTGCGATAAACCTTGAGGTCATCCACCATCCAGTGGGAAGCGTTGTCGGCTCCGCCGATTGTCATTGTAGGAACGTTGTTGGCAAATTTCACAAGCTTGGAGCAGTCGAAATCTGTCACAACTTTGCTGACCTTGCGTTCCCCGTCCACATACCAGTCATAGCCGTCGTTGTTGAGCACGACAGCCACATAATGCCACTCTCCCGGCTTGAGATAGCCTGTAGTTACGGTTGCCGGGTCATTCTCCACCCATTCTCCATCGGCTGCGGAATAATTGATACCACCGTTGGCGGTGATATACATGCGTCCGTTGCCGGTTTCGTTTTCAAATGCAATCAACGGCGAAGATATGTCCTGAGGCAATGCTGTCTCATTTCCATCTCCGTCAGTTTCTGTCACAACCGGCTGCATCATCCAGAATGTGAATGAAGCCGCCTTCTGAAGAACTACTTTGTTTAACGGATTGGAGAGAGACACATAGCCATTGTTAAGATCAAGCACCTTGCCCTTGATCTCGTCTTCAACTATTTGCGGAGCCTGTCCGCCGGGGTTCGCTGTAAGCCTGTAGACCATTGGGTCGAACCCTTCCTCGGCTTCAAAGTCATACGCCGCAACGTTCTCAAGTGTAGCTGTCACCTGATTGCCGGCCGGGGGATCCTGTTTTCCCCAGTCGTCGCACGATGTGGCGGGAAGAAGCAGAGCTGCAAAGGCTGCCAATGACATCCATTTTTCAGTCTTCATGATGATATTTAGGTTAATTGTTGGTTAATTATTCTAAAAATTAGTGATATAATGGATTTAACACACCCACTATTTCGGTCGCAAAATTAGGATTTGCCTCGCGCGTGAGGGTGGATAATCTGCCAAACGTGGTGGATAAATCCTTACTCACGTTAAAAATTTTTAAAATTTATAGTTAAAAGTGAATATTCACTCTTCAACTTCTTCGCCGGCAGGCGACACAGGGGCGTTTTTAAGCATTGCGCTCGGGCTCACGCCGAAATGCTTGGTGAAGCAGCGGGTGAAGTATTTGGAGTCGTTGAAACCCACTTCAAACGCTATCTCGGAGATGTTCATCGATTTCGTGTCGCGGTTCCTTATTATAAGCTCACGCGAGAGTTTCATGCGATATGACCTCATGAGCTGGCTCGCGCTCTGCCCCACAAGGCTCTGAAGCTTCTTGTTGAGAAGGCTCCGGCTAACACCCAACGCCTCTGCAAAATCGCCAACCTCGAAATAGGAGTTGCGATAGTTCTGACGAACCACCTCCATCACCTTGTCGACAAACTTCTTGTCGCGGCTCTCCTCTCCTATATTAAGGCGATCCACCTCCATGTCCGACACAAACTGCCTCTGGTATCTGCGTTTGTTCTCAAGAATATTCCTGATTCTGGCAAGCAGCATCTCTTCGTCGAAGGGCTTGAGAATATAGTCATCCACACCGCTGCGATACCCCTCGAGCCTTGCCTCTCCGGCAGTCTTGGCCGTAAGCATCAGGAATGGTATGTGGGATATGGTGAAATTCTCTTTCACACGCCGAGAGAGCGTGAGGCCGTCCATCACCGGCATCATGAGGTCGCTTATAATGAAATCCACATGGCTTGTGGAAAGCAATTTCAAAGCCTCCTCGCCATTCTCCGCCTCCAACAGGTTATAATAGTCGCTGAGAATCGACCGCATGAACGCTCTCATGTCGGCATTGTCTTCCACCACAAGGATTGTGAGGCGGCTGCCCTGAGATACCGACACATCGCTTGCCTGCGACTCCAGAATGCCGGAACCTCCTTCCACCAATGTCAAATCCTCTCCTATGGCATCGTCGGGCACAGGCACCACCGCCCTGAATGTGCAGCCGGCTCTGCGGTTGTTGCACACAGAGATGCTTCCCCCATACACCTCCACAATCTTACGGCATAGATAAAGCCCTATACCGCTGTCGGAAGAACCTATAATCGGATACTTTATCTGGCTCTTTCCCTGATAGAACCGGTTGAAAACCTTGTCGATGTCTTCTTCGGGGATACCGCTGCCGGTGTCGCTCACGCTTATATAGAGCGTGCGGCCTCCGGTGCAGCGGCCGCTCTTGAAGAGGGCTATGTAGAGTGTGATACAACCATTGTCGGGAGTGAACTTGATGGCGTTGCCGAGAAGGTTGATAAGCACCTTGCGGATGGCGTCTTCATCATATTTAAACACCGGCGCGGTGAGATGATACACCGTCTTTATCTCAATCCCCCTCTCCTCGGCATACGCCTTGAATGGAGGTATGAGCTCGTCGATGAATTTCAGGAAATTGCCGCTGTTGATGACGATATCCATCTTCCCTGACTCGAGCTTGCGGAAGTCCATAAGCTGATTCACAAGCGACAGCAGATATTTTGAATTCCTTTCAACAAAATTAAGCTGCTCAATCACCTTGGGGTTGGTGCTGAGCTTCAACGCCCGCTCTATAGGGCCTATGATAAGCGTGATTGGGGTCCGGAACTCATGCGTGATGTTGGTGAAGAACGAAATGCGGTCAACCGTCATCTTCTGAACCTTATGGGCCATCTGCGAAAGCTGCATCTTCTGTTCGCTGATCTGCTCGTTGCGAAGCTTCAGTTCCTCGTTCTGGCACTGAAGCTCAAGGGCATGGTCTTCTATGCGGCTTTTCTGCTCGTTTATCTCTTTCACGCCCTCATCAACAGCCGCCTTAAGCTGGTTGCGCTGCTTTGTGAGGTCGCCGACTCTCCACCTGTATATCGACCATACCGCCGCCAACACCATCAGGACAACCAGGATTATAAACCATTTACGTTTATAGAACACAGGCACCACCTCTATGTTGAATTCCGACACGGGTGCCGACGCAACCGACTGTCCGGGAGAGACATATTTAACCTGAAGTGTGTAATTCCCGTTGGAAAGATTGGTGTAGTTCACGCTGTGGCGCCCTGCCGGGAGCTCCTTCCATTCGTTGTCGAAACCGTTCATGCGATAGAAGTATCTTCCGTTGCTTGCCCCGGCGTAATCCAGCGCGGAAAAGCCCACCTCAAACGATTTCTCGCTCTCTGACAGCGAGCTCTTCTCAAGGTTGCCGTAAGATTTGTCGCCGCCCACCGCAAATGATGTGAACACCACGCCTCTCTCGCTTTTCTTTTCCGGGGCGAGACCTTTCACGTCGACAAGCCCGTCGACACTGCCGAAAAGTATATGCCCGTTGGCAAGACGTTGTGTCGCATTCCAATAGAACTGTTCCGTGTCAAGCCCGTCATTACACCCGAAATTCACAAACCGCCCGTCGGTCTTCAGGCACGACAGGCCGTGGTAGGTGGCAATCCATATGTTTCCTTGAGGGTCTTCGGCTATGCCGTGGATATTGTCGTTGGGAAGACCGTCCGACGTGTTGTAGTTCACGTATGCCTCCTTGCCGTCTTTCACCTCGCGCCGATACACTCCGTTGCCGTTGGAGCCCACCCACACTGTGCCGTCGTGGGCAATGGCCACACAGGTAAGTTTCTCTCTTACATTCACATTCGGGGCGTCCAATTTGTTGGGATGATGCGAATAACTGAATTCGCCCGAACCGTGAGAGCCTTTCAAATCCACGATAAACAAGCCCTCAAGACAGCAGATCCACAGCCTGCCGTTGGGTGATACTACCGCCCCGGCGCTGCCCTTCACTTTCATGGCCTCCGTGAATGCAAGCTTCAGCTCGTCTCTCTTGAGGTCGTAAACGTATAGCCCGGAATTGGCCCCGATCCATATCATGTTGTTAAACGGGTCATAGACAAGCGTCCCGATATATTCCACCCTGTGAAGGCCGTCGTCGGTGGCGTTAAGCACTCTTCCCGGGCGTTGCGGCATGCTCCTGTTGAGCACATTCACGCCACCGCCCCAGGTCCCGACCCACAAATGCCCTTCATGGTCGGCAGTTATGGCGCTCACCGAATTGTGAGAAAGCACCCCCGATTCTTTGGTGTAGTGGTCAAACCTCCTCATGTCTCCGCCCGTAGCCCTGTTGAGGCCACCCTCCACTGTGCCTATCCACAATGTGCCGTCGCCGTCTTCAAAAATGGCATTCACCGGATTGCATGACAACGACCCCGGGTTATGAGGGTCGTGGCGCATCATGTCGGCAAAAAGATTGCGCGGTGAAAAAAGATTCACGCCACACCCCTCGGTGCCGACCCAGAGATTGCTGTCCTCCACAAGCAGACAGTTGATAAAACTGTTGTTAAGACCCTGCACCATAGGATTTATGTCAGAAGCCTCAATCGTGATAAACTCGTCGGAAGCCGGAACATATTCATAGATTCCGTTAAGGCTGCCCACAATAAGCACGCCTTTTTCGGTCACGGCAAGCGTGGTGGAAAAATCATTGTTGAGCATACCCGGCACTCCGGGCGCCCCATGATATATGGTCGTCTCTTTTGTTGCCGGGTTATGCCGGAACAGGCCGACCTCTGTCGAGACCCATATCTCTCCCTCTCTCTCCACATAGTCCGACACGAATATATCTTTCTCAAATTCAAGCTCGGGAGCCAGAGAAGAGGCAAATATCTTGCCGTTGGCATACGACAGATTGCACACCTTCCCTCCTATCGAAGTCAGCATCATACCCTTCCCCACAGGTTTGACAGCGAACGTGGTCACAACAGACTCTGTGTCGTGTGGAATCTTTGCCACTCCCGAGATTGCTCCGGCATCGTCAAATTCAATTCGCAGCACATCTTTTTCATTGCGAATCCACACATTCCCCTCGTTGTCGGTGGAGACATATCCCGAGGGGACAGTTGAAATTTCGGAATACATGCCTGTGGCGTCATCAGGCTCCATTGGATGAAGGTCGCGAAGGTCTATCACATCTATGCCCCCGTCGCTGGCCACCCACATGCGCCTGTGGCGGTCTTCCGCCACTTTCCTCACAAAATTACTCTTTATATAATGTGCCGGAGAGTTGGGTTTGAAATTCACAAACTCGTAGCCGTCGTAACGCGACAGCGAACCCGACGTGGCAATCCACACAAACCCTTTGCTGTCGCGATAGATGTCGTCGACAAAATTATGCGAAAGACCGTCGTTCATGGAGATATTGCTCACCCAGTATGCCTGGGAAAAACGTGGCACACTTTCTGTGGCGGCATAAGAATCGGCCACAGGGAAAACGATTGTCAGCAATAATAGAATTATGAGTTCTTTAAGTTTCATCACAGATTAGTCCGGGCAGGATCAATTCCTGAAAAAGTGAGTTTTCGCGACTTGTGGCGTCCTGAAAAATATTGACGGGTCAGAGGGTTTGAGATTATGAATGAATGTTAAACAGTCCGAAGACTGTG
>VSPM01000159.1 GCA_009775365.1 Muribaculaceae bacterium | reverse complement strand
GACCTTGAAAGGCCGCCCAATACTCTATGTCTTTTGCTTGGTTGAAAATCATAAAGTTCTTATCCCGAACTCGCGTTTATAGACAACGAAATATAAAAACATAATCTTTTTTAGATAAGTAACCTTGGTAAATTTGAAGTTGAACATTCTAACCTAAATCATGTAAATAAATATTGATATGAAGAAGTATTTGCTAATGATGGGAATCCTCATTTTCATCCTTACAGGCTGCAAGTCAGATGAACCTGCCAATGAACTGACGATCGACGATTTATTGTATTCCTCATGGAACGGCCAACAAGCAGAAACTATGGAGAACGGTGACGTACAAACGATAAATTTCATAATACTCTTTACTACAGCTAAAGAGGGCGGGGTGACTTTCTTAAATTCCGCCGGAGTGCCGATACAGAACTTCCCTATTCATTATAGGATTGAAGGAGGCTTCTTTTACTTAAAAGGCGCATTCAATGGTGACTATAAAGTATTAAAGCATTCCGATAATCTTATAGAAATGGAAGCATATCTTCCAAATCATAGTTTAATAACACTAACTCGAAAGAATTAATAAGGTATCAGAGGTCAATAAGCAACAAAGGGACAGATTTTGACCTTATTGAATCATTAACTTTGATTAAAATGAAAAGGATTATCATTTCTTTGGCTGTACTGTTATGGGCAATTGTCGCCTTTGCAGAAGACAGTGAATCTATTATGTTGCCTTCCGACCGCAACCACTTGACTGTAAGTATAGGGTACGATGCGTCAATTCCGGGGAATTGGAAACTGAATAACGGCTCATCCAAGATGTTTAAGTCCGGTAGCGGTATCAGTGTCGGAGCAGATTATATGATGCTTATTGGAAATAACGTCTTCTTTGAACCCGGTGCTCGATTCTTTATAGACAATTATAGCTACAATAATATTACAATTGGAGACGGTATTCCAGAAGAACCGTCAAAAATGTATGATCCGCCAGTGCGAAAAATAGGATTTCGTATCCCACTGACAGTAGGATACAAATTTGATATTTTCAAAAAAGGTAGTCTACTTCTGTCAACCGGACCAGAACCTATTATTGGTTTGTCTGCCCGCACAAAGGTGGATGAAGATCAAACTGAGATATTTGAGGAAGATATGTATAAGGGACTAATGCGTCGTTTCGATGTCGCTTGGGATATTCGCGCAGCTGTAATTATCAATCGCTTCCGCGTAGACTTAACTGGCGCATTCGGGTTACTTGATCTTATAAAGACCGATGCCAAAATGCATGAATATCGAATCAGCATTGGACTTGGATATATTTTCTGAAAGAAAGTCTAATAAGTCTAATTGCGGAAAGCAGAATCAGTAAAAGAATAGGCAGCTACAATGCTTATAAATCTGGAATATTCAACTCTTTGAAATAAGATAGAAACAGCTAATCATACATAGACAGCGCAGGCAGGCGATTTTTGGAATCGTCTGCCTGCATGGTGTCAGAGGCCCGGGGTGCGAAACGACGGGCGGGGTGTGTATGTCGGGGGTTGGTAGCGTTGCAGTGGCTCGGCAACAAGATACCCAGCAATATCAAAATTCATGCACACTTTTGTGTGCAAATGCCTCCGCACCCCTCAAATGCACACAAAAGTGTGCAGGCAATCTCAACCCAATACCATAAATTTGTAACGATAATTACGAAATGTATTAAGTGAAAACAATAGTAAATAGACATATAATTATTTTAAGTACAATCATCTCGTTTGTAATTCTTCTTGGTGCCTGTTCATCGGCGCATCGGGTTAATGGCTGGTATCAGGTAGCCGACAGTCCGAAGAACAAGATTGAAGGGAAGGCTATTGTTACCACTAAGGACTTTGCTACGGTGTCGCTCGACACAGTTACATCGCCTGATATAGCAATAATCGAGGGAAAACTGAAAACAGAAAAGGCGCAGAAGTGGGCAGACGCTACAGAAAGCAGAATCGGCAAAAGGATAGGCTTCGTATTCAACGACTCTGTAATAATGGCACCGACCATCAACTGCCGCATCGAAAGCGGGGGCTTCACAATCAATAGCCCCGACAAAGCTCTGATACTCGAAATATACAAAACGATAAATGAACTCTGAAAGAAAACAGCTAATCATACAAACAACAATTCGGTCCTCGGCAGCTTTGTTGGGGACTGTTAATGAATAACCTCAAATGTTTAATTACAATCTTATGAACAAGGTACTCATTGTTGATGCCTCCGAATCTGACCGTCGGCTTATGGCGGGCTTGCTTGTCAAGTCCGGCAATGAGCCGATTGCCGTCGAGACGATGGAGGCGGCAACGAAGAGAGTTATCTCTTTAACAATAATTAACTACACACTATAGTTATAACTACGCAGGGCAACCGCATCAGAATCCATAATTTTTAAGAAGCGTTATCAAATATTTAGGATTCCAGGAAGCGCATCTGAG
>VSPM01000158.1 GCA_009775365.1 Muribaculaceae bacterium | reverse complement strand
GGAATATGACTACATCAGCACCAATAAAGGTCAATGGTTTGCTATTGATGTAAGACTTGGCATTAATATGGATATAGTCTTTGGTTTCCGTTTTGGCCGACGGGGGATAAAACCAAAGAAACATGAATACAAAATTAAAAAACATTCTCTTGTGTCACGCATCGGGAATGGGAATAAAAAGCATCAGCAGCGCTTTTGACATCTCGAGGAACACGGTGCGTCGATATGTGAGGATGTATCAGGACAGCGGCATACCCGCTGAGAAATTGCCGTCGCTGAGCGATGCGCGGCTACAGGAACTGTTCTCCATACCCGGAGCACGTGAACACAAACCATCGGAACGTCAGATCCGGCTCGAAGCCCTGTTGCCGGAATATGCGGCAAGGCTTTCTAGAAAGGGCATGACAGTCAAGAAGCTGTACGAAGAGTATCAGGCGACATCTGCGAGTGTACGTTCCTCCGCTGGGAGCGTTGCGGCAAATATCTTTCGGAGTTTCTAAACAAGCGTGAAGGCTCGCCCGACATACCTATCAAGAAACTCACCAGTGGAATGATTGACGACTTTGAGCATTTTCTCCGCGTGACCAAAGAGAACGGCAATAACGCCGCAGTCAAGTATATCCGCTATCTGAAGAAGGTGACCCGTATCGCTCTTGCCAACAAGTGGATGGACGAGGATCCTTTCATCAACAAGCGATATACCCGGACTCAGGCCAGGCGGGAGGCTCTCAACGAAGATAAGCGCATCGGAGAAGTCTATGACTTTCCCATCAGCATTATCTCGGAGCGCACAGTTGTTGACGGCAAGGAGTCCGTACAGAACCGATTTGTGGTTGAAGGCAACTACAAATATAAGTTCAACAACGGCTTCATCGTTATGAGCGATACCCATGCCGCCTGCATGAATTTTGTCAACGCACTGGAGAAAATTCCCGGCATAATCGCGCAGTACGAGGAACGCACCGCAAAACTCAAAGCCGACGTTCCCCAGCTCGAAGCCATCGTCGCCAAGCAGTGGGGCAAAGAGGACGAGTTGAAGCAACTCAAATCCGAACTCGCCGCCCTCGACCGCAAAATCACCGCCGCCCTCGCTCCTAAGCATGATGAACAGGACGGCGAGGAAAATAGGCAGGTCAACACTGTAGAGGCTCCAACCAAAGCCAACGACTCCAAGAAGTCAATGGTTGCAGAGCCACGTCTCACATATAGCTGCAATAAAAAGTACTACTTGTAAGTTAGAAAGGGCTAGGAAAGAAGTGGAAGTGTGTGCTTTCACTTCTTTTCTTTCCAATCACGCTTAATAATAACATCTTATATAGATATATTCGGCAAAAATTGCTAACTTTGCAGTATTATGGGTAATTATACGCCAACCTCGCCAAAGAGCATTAAAAACGGACTGTTTATTACAGTGGTTGTCATGGCTTTTTTGTTTCTCGCACAGAAGGGCTATGGGGTTCAGCATGTAATTTCGGAGGTTCTGCGTATTGATAATTCGACTGGGCTTAGCAGCCAGAAGGTGTATTCGCTTGCTGAAGATGCGTCCGGGGCTATTTGGATAAGTACCAAGTCAGGGGTTGACAGGTATAATGGACGTATTCTAAAAAATTACTCGCTTGAAAGCAACTCGTTCTATGGCGATAGAGCAGGTCGCATAATCCGGCTGTATCTCGATAATGGAGATTTGTATGCCTACGAAAGTACGGGCAAAATTCATGAATATTCACCCGTATATGACTCGTTCGTATTGACAAGCAATCTTTCCGACTTAAGTCACGGCGATGTTGTGTTGAACAAGATGCTTGTGAACAATGACGGCAGTATATTATATGCAACCAATGACGGCCTGTTTAAATACGTGTCAGATAAGGATTATCGCCCCATACTGCCCGGCTCGGCTGTCAATGACATTATTATTGCAAAGGGTTATTTGTTTGCAGCGACTCCTTCGGGTCTTAAAATTATGCGTAATGACCAAGCTGTTAAAGATGTAGCACTTCTTAAAGATACCAATATACAAAGCCTGTATTTCGATGAAGGAAACAATGCCATGTATATCGGAGCTTTCAATAAGGGCTTATATAAACTGAATTTATCAGATTTCAGCGTTAACCAGATCCATGCGGCAAATAGCCTATTGCAGAAGCCAATCCGTTCGATTGTCAAACTTAGCCCGGAACGCCTTGCCATAGGCATTGACGGTAGCGGTGTTCTGGCTTATAATGCAAAGAACAACTCACTGACCACGCTTGTCAACACGGAACTTGCACCGGAATTTTCATTTACCGGCAACGGTATATATGCCCTGATGAATGACGGTCACGGCAATCTGTGGATTGGCAGTTATACCGGAGGGGTGACAATGGTGAGCCTGTCGCAGTCGCCCTTACAGATAATTACACATATAAAAGACAATCCCAACTCTCTTGTCAACAACAATGTAAATTATATCATAGAGTCGACAGACGGAAATATATGGTATGCAACTGACCGCGGAATAAGCATTTACAATCCCCGTAC
>VSPM01000157.1 GCA_009775365.1 Muribaculaceae bacterium | reverse complement strand
TCAGATGCGCTTCCTGGAATCCTAAATATTTGATAACGCTTCTTAAAAATTATGGATTCTGATGCGGTTGCCCTGCAAATGCAACGATAAAGTTGTATTATTGGTAAAGATTTATTATCTTTGCACTATGATTACAAAGGAGCAAGTCGAGAAATTCTTAGAGGATTTTAGTCTGAAGGTCAAAATCTTCGGAATACGTTTTCGTGATGACCGTCAGAAAAACCAGAATAGCCTCATTGAGTTGGGTATTACCCCTAATCAACGAATGGAGGTCATTATGAACCTTAACTGTTATGATTATTCTGAAGGTCCGATTGTGGATGCTTTGAATAATCAAGGTGAAATGTGGGTATTCGGCAAAGATGTGAGAGGAAACGAAGTCTATATCAAGATTACTCTTGGGAAGCCTAACTCCCATACGATATGTATTTCATTTCATAAGGCAGAACATCCAATGTCTTACCCATTAAAGAATAAAGGCGATGGAAAACAATAAGCTGTTACCAGGAGAAAAATACTTTCAGGAAGTAAGAACCACTACTTTCCGAAAGGAGGAATATTCCTACATCCACACCGGAATCATTGATGAAAACGGAGAGATGTGGACAACCACCGAAATGGATGAGGCGAATATTTTTCAAGTGTATAATCAATATCGCGCCAAACATGGAATTCCTTTCCCGGATGAGATTTCCGGATTAAGGGAACACTATGGTTTGTCCGCTGCAAAAATGGCACAGATACTTGGTTTCGGCATAAACCAATATCGTATGTATGAAGATGGTGAGGTGCCGAGTGTCTCAAATGCACGTACAATCATCGCAGCTCGAGAGAAGGATGTATTCATGTCATTTGTTGAGGCATCAAAATCCGAGATGAGCGAACAGGAGTATCAACGGATCAGAAAGAAAGTGGAGACCGCGGACGGTGATTACAAGCCTATCGTACAGCCGTCTGAATATACAGGTTTTCGCTCTCTATCTACCGATAAGGTTGCTAATGTGGTCCGATTGATTATCTCGACTATCGGTTCGACCTTTGTAACTAAAATGAATAAACTGCTGTTCTATGTTGATTACATTCACTACAAGAATCATGGATATGGCATAACCGGCATTACATATAAGGCTTTGCCATTTGGTCCAGTTCCTGAACAATGGGGTACGTTATACAGCTCCCTCCCCGGTATTGATATGGAAGAATTTGTTTATCCAAGCGGACAGAGTGGTATTAAGTTGGAAGCAATCGAGAATACTGAAAATATACTCAACGAGTCCGAGTTAAGCACTATTGAGAAAGTTTGTGCGTTGTTCTCAAATATGAGTGCTGGAGAAATATCTCAGACGAGCCATCTTGAAAAAGGTTGGATTGAGAATAAAGACACCCGCTCACCTATATCTTATCAAGATGCTTTTGCTCTAAATTATGACTAATAATTCAGTTTTATGTAAACTGATGAAATATCTTCAATACTTACAAAAATTTATTTAGATAGCTATATATCTTTGTGTCTTAAGCAGATGAATCATGGGAAAAGGATATATACATTTTATAAAAGCACAGTTCGGAGATGCCTTTATCCTGCATTGTAGAAAGGGGGAAAATAAAGGCATAATTGTTATAGACGGCGGCTACGGCATAAATTCTCAAAAAAATCGTTTCCTCTCTGAAATAAAAAATATCAAGACTGTTGACCTTATGGTATTGACTCACCCAGATGATGACCATCTGATGGGAATCAAGGAGTATATCAAAAATCATCTGAATGATAATCCGTTTCCCGTGAAAGAAATATGGGCTAACTGTGCTCCTAACGTGGAGATAAATTTGGATTGCAATCTATCTGCACGCAAGGCATACCGATTATCCGAAACACTGGTAAAGCTTCAGGATGCAGGAAAGACTATCTGGAGGAATGACATTTGTGGATATCAGACTTGCAACATACCATTCGCCGATATACACATAGTCGGGCCGTCATGTAAGACGTTGCAAGCGTTTGTCGAAAGATACCGCGACGAGATAGGTTATGACAAAGTTGAACAAAACGTTGACGTGTGCGCAAGAGATTTCAACAACGATCTGAAAACGGATATGAAGACGTTGGCTACGAGAACGAAAAGAAAATGTGACTTTGGAAAATTCAGTGATGCCTCCAATGCTTCATCCATATCCCTTATTATCTCATGTGATGATTTTTCCATCTTAATGCTTGGGGATACTTTTCCGGACGACATCGTCGAAGGCCTGACGGAGATGGGATATTCTCCGGATAAGCCGCTTAAAGTGGATTACGTAAAAATGCCTCACCACGGAAGTGCACAAAACATTAGCAATGAGTTATTGGATATGATTGACTGCCAAAACTACATCATATCGACCAATGGTGCAATCTATCATCATCCTGACCGAGAAGCTTTGGCAAATGTACTATGTCATGACAAACGAGACCCTAACATTCCGATAAATTTTTATTTCAACGCGAGTTCGGGATAAGAACTTTATGTTTTTCAACCAAGCAAAAGACATAGAGTATTGGGCGGCCTTTCAAGG
>VSPM01000156.1 GCA_009775365.1 Muribaculaceae bacterium | reverse complement strand
CAAATTTACCCGATTCGTACTGAATCGGGTAAGGGGGCTTTTGTCGTTATTTTGTGCTTAAATGAAAGAGCCGTGCAAATTGAAAAAGAGTGGAGAGTTATTTTTTAAGTTGCGGCAATGGGAATAAAATCTTAAATTTGTGTTCGAAAATAGAATTGTGTCAAAAGTGAAATTATTTTATCGAAAATGTTTGACGGCGTCAGCTGCATTCGCGTTGTTTTTTTATCCTGTCCGATTGATGGCATATGAGGGCATGGAAAGTGATGACAGCGAAAAAAAGGTTGGTTCGTCGATGGGAATAGATGTGAGGCCAAACTATGCCTTTTCTTCATACAGGGATGATTTGCTGAAGTCGCAGTTAAATATGGATGATGCCGATAAAACAAGATTTGCTTCATCGTTCCATCTGAAATATTCATTCTCTTACGGCCCGTCGACAGATGCCGGGCGTTTTTACCCGGGGGCTTATCAGGGAGTGGGAGTCGGTGTAAACGGATTTGGCAACAAGGCGGGACTTGGCATTCCGGTGTCGGTTTATGTGTTTCAAGGTGCTCCCGTGTGGAGATTGGGCGAGGGTCTGTCGCTCGGATACGAATGGAATTTCGGGGCCTCAATGGGATGGAAGACTTGCAATGGTTATGATGCGCATTCAAATTTGATTGTAGGGTCGAGGGTTAATGCTTACATAAATCTCGGTGTGATGATGGATTGGGAAATTACAGACCATCTGTCGATGAACGCCGGAATAGATCTTACTCATTTCTCAAACGGTAACACATCTTATCCAAACCCCGGTGTTAATTTGGCGGGTGTGAGGGTAGGAATGAAATATTGTTTCGGAAGAAGGTTCAGGACTCATGAATATAGAAAAGACACCACAAGCCTTAAACATAAGGTAAGTTATGATGTGATGGCTTACGGGGCATTGCGCAAACGAGTCTACCGTGGGGGAGAGGATCCGGTTTTGCTAAACGGGCATTTCCCTGTGGCAGGATTGAATTTTGCAGTGATGCGCGATTTCAATAAGATTTTCAGGGCTGGATTGTCGGCAGATTTTCAATGGGACGAGAGCACAAACCTTGAAAAATATCATGGAGAGGGCAGCACGGCGGAAGATTTGCGTTTCTACAGGCCACCGTTTTTCAGTCAGGTTTGCTATGGCCTGTCGGCGCGTGCCGAGCTGGTTATGCCTGTTTTTTCTGTCAATCTTGGAATAGGTTATAATTTTATCGGGCCTGTAGAGTCGCGTGCTTCATATCAGATGGCAAATTTAAAAGTGTATGTCACTCCGGGGCTATATCTGAATGTGGGTTATCAGTTGCTCAATTTCAGCCGACAAAACAATCTTATGCTTGGAATAGGCTATACTTTCAATTCTAATCGCTCATCAGGCACCACTATTATGAACGCCTTTTAATACGTAAGAGCACGTTTCTTATAATTTAGAGGTCATAGGGGGCGTAGCCTTATAGTGGATTTTGTCACTTGCTTAAAGGAGCATACCGAGGTATGCTCCTTTAAGCAAGTGACAAAATACGCCCAAGGATGCGAGACGGAGGTAGCCTCCAATCAAAATGTCTTGGAGAAGAATGAAGGCGGATAAGCCCAACGCGTAGATGATAAGACCTCTGATAATCATAAGACGCTTTTAATTTTTCTGCACATTAATCCCTTTTTTTAATTTGTAAATATTTACAGATGATAAAACTTTTTGTGTGTAGATAAAAATATCTTGTGTAATTGAAATGTTTTAATTAAATTTGCGCGATTTTTATAAGTGATGTTTTAAGGATAGATGAGAATCTTTTCCTTTAAATCACAAATATAAGATGGGATTATACGATGATTAGTTGTGATTCCAGATGACAATGACTTAATTTTCAATTTTTATCATTTACTAAAAACTATTTACTAACCTTCAATGAAAAAAACAATTAGCAACCCGTTTGTGACGCTGATTGTGCTGTTATTGACTGTCTTTTCGTCGGGTGTGGCTTCTGCCGCCGGTGAATGGACGGTTAATCCGGCCAACTATCGTTACGACATGAGCCTCTATCTTGAGGTGGCTTTCGCGGGGAATGAGGAAACTTTTGACCACACGCGTTTTGATGTGGCTTCATTTGTTGGAGATGAGTGCCGGGGTGTGGCTGAAACTATTGCCGGTGTTGACGGATGTCTTTATATGCGTGTCCGCAGCAATTCTGAATCCGGCGAGTCTCTGTCTTTTAAGCTAAGGAACAGGCAGACAGGTGAGGTCAGGGATGTAGAGGGTGTGCAGATTTCTTTTGAGGCAAACAAGGCTATCGGAATGCCGTCGGCTCCTTTTCAGTTGGTTGTGCAGAATTATTATGATGTCAGCATAACTGCTTCTGAAGGCGGCTCTGTAAATGTGGAGAGTGGCCGTTATCCGGAGGGAACAACTTTGGAGGTCTCGGCTGTGCCTGATGACCAGTATAGCTTTGATGAGTGGAGCGACGGTGTAAAGGAGGCTGACCGCACAATTGTTGTGGATGGCGATATTTCTCTGGTGGCTAATTTCGCGGTGACATGTTATAAACTGACTTATCTTTTGGACGGCGAGGTCTATCTTGAGGAGAC
>VSPM01000155.1 GCA_009775365.1 Muribaculaceae bacterium | reverse complement strand
ACAAGAAAAGACGGTTCCGCCAAGTCAATAACTTACCAAAATCAGGCATGAACCATTTAAACTGCAACTCCTTGATAAACGCATAGTTGCCAACACTGCGTCGGCAAATGACTATATAGTTAGAAACGATTACAAAATAGCATAATCTGTTAGTATGGCACTCTTTACAGGGTGCCATTTTTGTTGCCGCATTTCTCGGTTTTAACCGTTTCTGCTCGATTCTACGCCCATTTTTGTATCCCGGTTGTATCTCGTTACTCAATCGGGGCTGAACTGAATGTAAGGCTGTGGACGATTTGCACACTGATGCACGCCATTGCACGCCCTTGCACACTTTTAACAGAATATTAACAGAAATAAAAGCGTAAATCAATGAGTAGCACTATTGAAATCACCAAAACTTGCGAGTGGTGCGGTAATAGCTTCATCGCCCGTAAATGCACAACGCGGTATTGCTCCAAGCGTTGTGCTGAACATGCCTACAAAGATGCCAAGCGAAAAGAGCATGTAGCGAAAGAACAGTCAAAGGCTAACAACCCAAAGACAATCGAAAGTAGTCCCTTTATTTCTCCGGGGCAATGCGCTCATCTTTTAGGAGTGAGCAGACGAAGCATCTACAATTATCTCGCCGCTAATTCTATTCCCTGTTTCCAGTTCAAGGGTAAAACTCTTATCAGCAGAGAGAGTCTTAATGCTCTTTTCGACGGCTCGCACCTTTACCAGTTGCGTCCTGCAAAGGAGAAGCAACCTATAACGGAGTTCTATACCACCAAAGAGGTGCTGGAAAAATTCGGCATCAGTAATTCGTGGCTATTCAAGGCGGCGAAAGAAAACAATTTCCCAAAGCTAACCCAACGAGGGAAAACTTTGTGGAGCAAGCCACACATTGACCGGTTCTTTGCTAATTCTGCCCCGAAAGAAGAAATTACCGAATGGTACACCGCTGCGGAGATACAGGAGCGTTATGGCATGTCGCTCTCGGCAATCTATAATCTTGTCTCAAAGGAGAGAATTCCTAAAATGAAAATAGGTTGTGAAGCCCGCTATTCAAAATGGCATTTCGACAAGGCGAAAGGTGTTGCAGTCGATGAGCCGGACTCCTACACCATGCAGGAGGCAATGGCAAAATACGGCATGACCCGCGACCAACTTTACCATTATATCAAGACCTATGGCATAAGCAAGGTTAAGGTTGGCAGAATCATCAAAATATCCAAGCAAGAGCTTGATAATCTGTTTTCTCCGCCCAAGATTTGATGCGGTGGAACTACGGTGGGCTATCGGTGGGAATTGCCCTTAACCGGGTGTCCGAGTCCACTATTTGAACACTCCCTACCTTCGCATCAAATCTCTAAATCAAACGCGTATGAATACATGCACCAAAGTTTTCCTTCGTCAGAAGGCTATTTCGGGTGGACGCATATCGCTCTACCTTGATTTCTATCCTGCCATCCGTAATCCCCATACCAACCGGATGAGCCGCCGTGAAACCCTCGGCATCTATATCTATGCCTCGCCCAAGAATGAGCGGGAGCGTCAGTTCAACTCCTCTATGCTTGAAAAGGCAGAGGCTATCCGCTGCCGTCGCTTCGAGCAGTTGCTTAACGAACAGTTCGATTTTCTCGATAAGGAGAAGCTGCGCATGGACTTTCTTGCCTACTTCAAGCAGAAATGCCGTCAGAAGTATCAGAAATGGGACTGTGTTCTCCGACACTTTGAAATCTACTGCAAGGGCAAGTGTCGTTTCTGTGACCTGACAGTTGACTTCTGCAAGGGATTCTGTACTTATCTTCTCTCTGCCCAACGTCAGCGTAACAATGGGAAAGGGCCAATCTCACACAATTCGGCGGCAGGATATTGGTCTACATTCCGTGCCCTGCTGAAAATGGCTTATCAGGAGAAATATCTCCGCGAGAATATCAATGACTTCCTTGAGAAAATCGAGTGGAAGGAGGTTAAGAAAGAGTTTCTTACACTCGCCGAGGTCAAACTGCTTGTCGCTACACCCTGCAAAATCCCGGTTCTCAAACAAGCAGCTCTGTTCAGTTGCATGACAGGACTTCGTATAAGCGACATTCTGCAACTATCATGGGAGCATATCCAGATGGGACAGGACGGAGGCTACCTCATAAGAATGTGTACTGAGAAAACAGAGGAAGAAACCAACCTTCCAATCAGCGATGAGACTCTCGCGCTCTGCGGCGAGCGTTCGGAAGGTCTGATTTTCAAAGGCCTTAAACGCCACATGGTGAATCATCCACTGAAAGAGTGGATTAAATCCGCAGGCATAACAAGACGGATAACCTTCCATTCTATGCGCCACAGCTTCGCTACGTTGCTTGCCGCCAACGGAGTGGACATACTAACCATCAGCAAGATGTTGACCCACAAAAGCGTAAAAAACACGCAAATCTACGCCAAAGTTGTCGATGAACGAGCGAGAGAGGCATCTATGGTCATTTCGCTGAAATAATTTTGTTATACCGAATTATTAAACTAAAAAAACTTTTGCATTTCAAAATTTATTATTAACTTTGCAAACAGAAAAGTTATGCACATCATTTCACATAGAAAACTCAAAGAGTTCTATGAATCAGCCGGA
>VSPM01000154.1 GCA_009775365.1 Muribaculaceae bacterium | reverse complement strand
TTGAAAGGCCGCCCAATACTCTATGTCTTTTGCTTGGTTGAAAAACATAAAGTTCTTATCCCGAACTCGCGTTAATATGTTTTTAGACACAACGAAAGATTAGCACGTGGCTTGGGGCTACATGCGGCTATTGGGTAGGCGTTTAGGTTTTAAAACGACCGGATGGTCTGGAAATTTCATTCGCGTGCTCGCAGCAACAATCTTTGCCTCTCAGTCGTTTAGGCCAGTTTCATATTCAGGCTCAGAGTCCCAGTAAAAGTCGGCCTTAGGATTCGTGCGCCCTATGCGCTTTGAGCCTCGGGCGAATCCTCTCCGAGTAGTTTGTTGAGCTGTTCGCGGTGATACTTTATCTGCGCGTCCTTGCGACGTGTCACCATGTAATCCTCACCTAACTCCTGATAGACCGTGCCGTCTTTGAGCATGTGGTATACCACCTTTAGCATCTCTGCGGCAATCGCGACCAACGCGCGTTTCTTTCCTCTGCGGGCTGCAAGCCTCTTGTATCTGGCCGAGAAGTAGGTTCCTTTGGTTCGTGTCGCACACCACGCACATTCTGTCATTATCGCTTTTGTGGCTTTGTTGCCGTGGTTGGTGTGTGAGTTTTTTTTTTACCCGCACTCTCGTTGTCCCCCGGAGCAAGTCCTGCCCAGGATGTGAGATGTTCGGCTGTGGGGAATACCTCCATATCCACGCCTATCTCCGCAAGCAGTTCGTTGACAGATGTCACATCAATGCCCGGTATCTCGCATAGCTGTTGTATCTGTGCTTCAAAGGGCTGCATCCTCCGCTCTATTTCCTTATCAAGGTGGTCTATCTCAGCCTCGATATTGGATATGCTTGTGCGTATGGCGCGTATCATGAATTTATGATGCTCGGTGAAGCATCCTTCAACGGCAAGCGCTATTTCCTCTTTTGAGGCTTTCAAGCGCCTGTGAGTACAAAGCGCGGCGAGTTTCTGTGGGTCTGTCTCTCCTGCGATGACCGCATCTATTACTCTGGTGCACATCTTTCCGCGTATATTTGAAAAAACGCTCGACAACTTCAGATTTGCATCCTCAAAGATGCGTATCATCCGATTGTGTTCCGCCGATTGCTGCTGGACAAGTTTTCGGCGATAACGTGTCAGGTCGCGTAAATCACGCTGATTCCGACCCGGTACAAAACTCCCTTTCAGGAGTCCGGCTCGGAGAAGTTTGCATATCCATGCCGAGTTCTTTTTGTCGGTCTTGTGCCCCGGAACATACTTGATGTGGCGTGCGTTCACAACCATAATCGTGAAACCGCCCGGCTCAAGAATATTCATCACAGGCTTCCAGTACACGCCCGTGCTTTCCATGGCAACATGGGTCACTCCCAGTGCCAATAGCCATTCTTTCAGTTCTGTCAAAGATCTCGTTGTCGACTGGAACGTGCGAGTCTCGGACTCAATGCCAGTTCCGCTGACGGTTGCCACTATCTCCTTCTTGTGAACATCGAGTCCGCATCCTCGTTCCACGACTTCCTCGAAGGAGACTTCTTGGGTTTGTTTCTGTTTCGCCATAGGGTATGCTATTTGTTGCTGTGGCAAAGGTAACTAAATTCTGCCGGATAGTATCCATTTTCATTCCCTTTGGCGAAAGCTGTTCATGTCCGTTTCATATTTAGTTATTTTTCATTCAAGCGATTAATGGGTTGCAGCTTGCCGCCGTTTAGGAGGCATAGGTGCATGTTATCAATCTCTTTAATCACAATCTACATAGAGAATGTATTTTTTACAATTTAGGCAACGGAATAAATACCCCTGGCATGAACCGCCATTTACAATGTATTCCTTATGTTCTGAATAACCTTCTGCTTCAGTAGCGAATTCAACGGAATTTTCTAATCCCATTTCTACGATTTCTTTCCAGCCGACGTAAGCTATAAACTCACAAAAATCCCCACAGTGTGCCGGCCAATATTCCTGTTGCCAACCTCGATAGCAAGGAGTCTTTTTGCATAACTCTGTTACATTGGCTTTCGGTATATCTGGCAACAAAAGCGCAAGCGCACTGTCAACAAACTCTCCGTGAAACTTTTTAGCCGCTTTACCTGATGCTATACATTGGGGGCATAGCACATCCGGATTTTCTTTACTGTAGAACGGACCGGAATAAATCAGATTCGTCCCTTTACCGCAACAGTCACATTTCTCCGGCATGTCGGTTTCCTCAAACAATCCGGCTTCCAGTGGCTTAGAACAATACTTGAAATTTGGCATCTTGACCGAGCCACAGACTTTTGTTTTACGGGGGCGTTTTACAGCAAAGCGATCACCTTCTTGTTCCATCCTGTCTTTAAGGTGATATAGCTTTTTAGCATCCTTTGCGTTACTGGGGTTGGCAACTTCCGATAAATATTTATAGGCTTTTGTATAATAGTCCAAATGACTATATACATCGCTCAATATGCGATAATTTTCTTCCGTCTTTTCAAAAGATTCCAGATCATCTGCAAGTCGGAACAATTCGGCAATCTTTGACCTTTCCGACAACCTCATTGCCGCAATATATCGTTGTCTAAATTCGGATATTTCCATATTCTATATGATTGATAATGGGATGCAGCTTGCCGCCGTAGGCGGAACAGGTGCTTGTTATTCGCATATTATTCAGGTCGCCAATATGGATGTAATGCCG
>VSPM01000153.1 GCA_009775365.1 Muribaculaceae bacterium | reverse complement strand
TGCGCTTCTGAGTTCCTTCCCGTCAAAGCCTGCGTCAAGGTCACAGAAAAGACCATCCACGGCGATATCGGCATCAAGCATCTGGCTGACGATTTCATCGATCCTTTTGTCTATCTCATAGAGGTCGGCGTGATTCCCGGCCTGAGGCTCGGACATGGCGAGTGGAATGCCTTGATTGTCCAAGAGAAAGAGCGCGTTGGTCGTACATCGTTTCTTTCTACCTTGATATTCAGCCTTTTCTCCGCCTCTATATACTGGCGTATGGGAACCGTCGATATGGGAGATGGACAAATCGGGGTTACTTTTATCCCGGCTAAGTATTCTGGAATAGATCTTCTGCCATTCCTCTTTTTTACACCATTTACGGTAATGATGGAAGACTGCGTTCCAGCTTGGTCCCTCTCCGCTGAAAAGATGCTCGATCGGGAGCAGCCGCCACTGGCAGCCGCTCTTGAGCTTATAGAGTATGGCGTTTACCACCTCAATAAGATCAAATTTGGAGTTGTAGCCTCTTTTTGCAATCGAAAGATAAGGCATTATTTCAGTTTTAATTGTATCTTTGTCGAGTACAGCGTATTCTGGCATTGGTACGGTATATTAGAGTGTGGTAACTATAATATAGTGCGTCCTTTGCGGAATGCGCTGTATTTTAATTATTTTATTGTATTATTAACATCTCGAAATTAGTTTAAACAACTTCAATGAATAAAATCACAAAGGATTAAATGATTGATAAATCGAATAGTAATTATAGTAAATAGGGTGTTCAGTAGAATGTTCCAACTTTTCTACCACTGTAAGCAAGCGCAAGTCAAAGCCGACGACCGCAAGCGTAGGTTACAGAACTACCACAACTTAACCATTGAATTGCGTAAATTCATACGCGAGAAAGTCACCAGGGAGCAAGGGTCACCGGCCCAGATTGTCGGACATCTTCAGAAGAAAGGCGAAAGATGTGTCTGCATTGAGACAATTTATGCGTATATCCGGGCAGACCGGGCTGCAGGCGAAGACCTATGGAAACATTGCCGACATCAGCTCAAACATAGGAAACGACAAGCAACACAGCCATACAATGCTGTGAAGAATAGAACCATGATAGATGAGCGGCCTCCTGAGCGGAACGGTTCAACGCCGGGGGACTTTGAGATGGACACCATTGTTGGCAAATATGGGAAAGGTGCAATCGTTACATTGGCAGAGCGCAATACATCCTTTACTTTGGCACGAAAACTGCCTGAAGGCAAAAATGCCAAGGCTCTCGCCGAAATGGTGATTTTGATGTCATTGCCATATATCGGCAAGATCCGATCCATAACCACCGACAACGGCAGCGAGTCTGCCGAGCATATGCTCATTGCTAAACGAATGAAAGCAAAGATGTTCTTTGCTCATTCATATTCTTCATGGGAAAAGGGGTGCATCGAGTATCACAACAAATTGATTCGACAGTATATCCCTAAGGGAACTGACTTCGATACCATAACTGATCAAATGCTTAAGGAAATAATCATCAAAATTAACAAGAGACCGAGATTGAAACTTGATCTCTCCACCCCTGTCGCTGAATTCTTCAAATTTATTGCCTAATTTTGCACTTGCAGGTAGAATCTGCGATAATGCAATTTAAAAGTTAAATAGTTTTAATTATTTGCATAATTAGAATAATGTCTGTAAATTTGCGTACTAATTAATTACCGGGGATAACTGGCTTTGACAGCACGTAGAAACGGTAAGTAAGCATGCAGAGTTTTGATGTGCAAACTCTATAATAACAACGCATCGACCTATAATTGGCGAAAATAACAATTACGCTCTCGCTGCCTAAACTGAAGTATAGTAGGTTGGCTTTATTTGCATCAAAGTGATGCGAACGAGACATCATCCCATTGCCTGGTTCCGAGACGTTTGGACAAGATGGTGCAGAGAAATTCGGAAATAGATTGCCGGGAGCCTTGTCCGGTGATTGAAACAAAAAGGATAAGGATATGATTGGTAGTCGTGAGCCTGTCATATCACGAAAATCAAGTCAATGACTAAGCATGTAGAAAGCTTATTGGGGCCGTGATTGGACGGGGGTTCGACTCCCCCTATCTCCACTATGTACTACCGAACTAATTCGGACTTAACGAGACAAACCTCGGACTATCAAGTAGTTCCGGGGTTTTCTTTTATCTAATCCTTTCGATTCAGGACCGAAAAAAGACGCAAAAAGGACATCCCCGGACAGAGTTTAGGCACTAACCAGGCACTAAGATTTCAACAATCTTTTTAGTGCCTAAATAGTGCCTCTTTTGATTATTTTCATCGAACTCACGTTATTTATAATTGGCATTAAAAAATATAGGCCTGCCATCACTGCAAGCCTATATCATACTTATTCAAATCTTCTTTACCTTAGGAAATATTTTACTTGTTGGGGGTTGTCCACTTATATGTATGGTTGCAAGCGATGTCCATTACGCTGGTGCCGACTTGCATACGGAACTTTCCCTTCTCCAGGACCCACTTGCCGTCGTAGTCCACAAAGGCGAGGTCGCTGGCCTTGATTGGCAAGGTTACGGTTTTGGTCTCACCGGGTTTGAGTTCTACTTTTTCAAACGCGCGCAGTCGGCGATTGTCAGGAGTCAGAGATGCTACCATATCTCGGCTGAAAAGCATAACGACTTCCTTACCGGTGCAATTAC
>VSPM01000152.1 GCA_009775365.1 Muribaculaceae bacterium | reverse complement strand
ATGCGAAAAACACCGAATATCGCTGATATTCAGTGTTTTACACCGCCTTTCGGCTTTAGGTTGTGGTGCCACCAGGATTGGTGTCCGTTATCGAACATTGTGGTATTCAAGCGTTTAGTGGTGTTTTGAGAGGGTGCTTTTACCCTCCTTACACCTGCGAATTTCATCGTTTTTCAGCATCTGACATTGGGGAGTCAGCCATAAGCGGGTCGCGCTGTTGCTACCAACTCTTTTGTCATAGTGCCTTAACTTGTCAAAGTTCTCCTTTCAGATGCAAAGTTAAGTAAAAATTCTGAGACGACCAAATTTTCCATTGTTAAATAATGCATTATTTTCATACCTATAATGTTATTTAATGCGTTTTGGCTTCAAATTTTACGACTATTAGTGCAGTCTATTCAGAAAAATTTCGTACCTTTGTGACCTAAATGATAATATATGGATAAACGAATTCTTGAAACCATACTGTCCGACCAGATGGAGGAGTTGGTACAAAAACAAAACATACGTTTCTGCCGACGACCGGAAGAGGACAGCATCGACCTAAACAGCACACAGGCTCAGGTTGTGATAGGCGTGAGGCGCAGTGGAAAATCCACCCTATGTTATAACGCGCTTACCCGAAGTGGGGTTAAATTCGCTTATGTCAACTTCGACGACGAGCGTATGATACACATGACAGGAGATGATCTGAACGATGTGCTTGAAGTGCTCTACAAAATAAATGGAGATTTCAACTATCTGTTCATTGACGAGATCCAGAATATCCCGGAATGGTATCTGTTTGTGAACCGTCTGTTGCGAAAGCAGATGCACGTCATAATCACAGGATCGAATGCCAAACTGCTGAGCGGTGAACTTGCCACTCATCTTACAGGACGTCATCACTCAATTTCCCTCTATCCGTTCTCTTTTGCGGAATACTGCGAGGTTAAGAATGTTAATGTAAAATCCATGACAACAAGAGCCATCGCAGCCAGAAGAGCCGCGTTTGATGAATATATGAGTCAGGGCGGATTTCCGGAGTTACAGTTCATACGCGATGACAAGGAATACATAGACGGTCTGGTCAACAACATACTCAGAAGGGATATAGAGCAGCGTTTCAAAGTGGTGCATACATACGCCTTTGAACAGATGGCCCATCATCTATTGAATGTGGCTCCGGCGGTTGTCGTGGACAAGACATTGCAGGAGACATTCGGATTCAAATCCCAGCATACGGCGAAAAACTATGTGAGTTATCTCAAACAGGCATATCTTCTGGTTGGGTTGCATAAATACTCTCCAAAGAGCCGACAAAGGATTGTCGGGGAGAAAGTGTACCCTATCGACGTTGCTTTGATGAACAAGAGGGATAATGCCTTTGCCGGAGAGAACCTCGGCTGGCGCCTTGAAACGATAGTGTATCTTGATCTTCTGCGTAAGTATAAAAGGCGTGGGTTTGATATATACTATTATGATGGCAGGTCCGGAGAGTGCGACTTCATAGTATGTGACGGACGTAAGGCTGTGCTTGCCGTTCAGGTATCATACGACATATCTTCACCAAAAACGAAGAAAAGAGAAATAGCCGGATTGCTTATGGCGGCAAAAAAAACAGGATGTGACAGACTCCTTCTGTTGACAGACCATGATAATGAAGATCTGATTCATGACGGTTACAATATTGCTATCCGTCCCGTATATGATTATGTGCTGACCACATCGTGAATGAATGTCTGATTTTATCCGACATATTAGAAATATGTAATTGAACACTCACTGAATATCAACTGGCATTATAATGCCTATATATTATACAGACGACCCCGGCAGTCATTGATAACTGTCGGGGTCGTCTCTCATTGGAATGGCGGGATATAATGGTCCTTGAGATAATCCTCTATGTCGCAATCAGCATAAATCACCTTACCCTCGACATTATAATAGCCCAAAATACCGGCAGCCCTGTAATTAGCCAATGTGCGTTTGCTTACACGCAATCTGTTCGCAAGTTCAGAATCGCTGATATAGCGTATGCCATTAAACATTGGTCTGGAAATATCGGCAAGCATCCGCGCTGATTCATTGATACTTGATATTAACCGATATAAATTGTGCAATTCTGTCTTGGTCAAATCATCAGGTTTCATTGCTATAATAATTTTCATTCAACAATCTTGCAATCTCTGCTGACGGATAGAAAACCTTGCCTTCCATGATGGAATATCCTATCTTGCCGGAGCTACGCAATGTCTGCATCGTGCGGTTCGATTTACACAGGATATTCCGGGCACATTCATTATCTATCCATTCATCACGAGGAGTGTGTGATAATTGTGATATTGCCGTGAGCAATGCCTCATGGCAATTTTTAAGCGTAGAGACCAGAGCCTCAAATACTCTTCTCTCGATTTTTATAAAATCCATTTTAACGGGGATTAAGTGGTTTGGGAATTGGGTTTGTGTGAAGATGCCGAACTATGGGGAAATATCGGAGTCTTCATCCTTGCAACATCGGAATGGGGTGAAAAGATTTCTGATTTTCAGTCATTTCCCAACTTTTCCAAATAGTTTCCCAACATTTCCCAACATTGATTTTTGCCTAAAACCAAAGGCTATGTGCCCTGTGTTAGTATGTCAAATTCCCGACGCTGCGGATGCCGGTTGGCTTTGACAGTGACCACAGATTGGATTTCCCACAATCTGTAAAGAAATGTCAAAACAGCACTCCAAACGTAAAAGAACCATAAAAAAAG
>VSPM01000151.1 GCA_009775365.1 Muribaculaceae bacterium | reverse complement strand
ATTACCAAAAGAATCGGCAACTTTTTCAAGCTGCCGATTCAACTTTTTATGGTGTTCCTTATCCCGAACTCGCGTTTTTTAGCACCTACCTGCTATCGCGGACGGTTGTACTTGCATATAAGCAATCCATGGGGATTGTTCTTTGACCTTGGCACGCTTTGAAGTTTTCCGGTAGTTATCATGCTTCTTCTAATCTGGGAAGTCCGTCTTTTTATAAGCTGCTTGCCATAATAAGTAAATTCAAGCGTCTCCTGATTCAGGCTTATTGAATCACACATGATGGAGCACACCGCAGAAGAAGAGACTATATCAGAATAGAAACCGTTCTCCGTCATAGCCTGTTTCTGTTTCAATGCAGATGCGTCGGCAAGGTACATGGCCTTGCCGATAGTATATTGTATATATTCATTATCCGGGGGAAGATTAAAAAAGAATTGATGAAACTGATTGATGTGAGCCTCGGCCTCAATTTTGAAAGTTGTTTCAAGCTGGGCACGTTGGGCAAGGAATGGAATCTCCCCGTCGAGGATATATATTTGATTACGTTCACGCGTGACCATATTGAAACACCAAAACAGCACGATACCGCAAAGCACCACAGACCCGGCTACAGAAATCAAGACTGTTGTCATAGCGAGCCTGGTCTTTTGCTCAAGAGATTGGATTATCATAATAAAAATTGTTTTACTTGTTACCTGTCATAGAATCTCCCAAGGCTGTCATGTTTCGGCCAGCCTGATTACCGATTGTCCCGGCTACCGCACTGCCTCCTGTAGCGGCATATGCAACTGTTGTTGCAGCTGCACCACCGGCAGCTCCTGCAACCGCCATTCCAGAGGAAGAACTTGAAGCTCCGGCGCCGGACGCAACGCCACCCGGTATCAGCCATGAGGCAACTTCAGGAACAAAGGCAATAACTCGCACGCCTACAAGAAGACCCACGACATACATACATGTGGAACCCACCGCCTGCATACCGATTGCTCCAATCTGTGCATCACCATCTGTATCTGCAGACACACTGCCAATAAGAGATTTATATGATGTTATATCCTGCTCTAGATTAAACTGCATTATAAAATCAATATAATAAAGACATAGATAGGTCACGAATCCCCAAAGTGATACCGATATATATTTTGACAGCCATTGACTCCATGCGGACTTATAGTGTGGAGATAATGATATTGCGAACATCAGAGGGGCAAAAGCCGCAAGAATGTGAAGGAAAATCCTTTGTGCCACAAGCAGTCCGTAATAAGACACTTGAAACATGATTTCTCCGATATATCGAATTATCAGACTTATCCATTCGCAAATCTTTGTCTCCGCAAGCAATGACCATTCTTTTAAATTGTTTTGTATTTGTGTCTTGAATTCATCAATGCTATTAAGAACCTGATCAACGATTCCATCTGCCTGAGCGGCATTCTGGGCTTTCTGATTCTCTTCCAACTTTTGAAGTTGCTCTCTAACTTTTTTTATATATTCTTCTTGTAAATCAGCAACCTCTTTTTCAAGAGCAATAACTGCTTCATTCTGAGAATTTGCCATTGCACGTGCCCTAAATTCAAGAGCTTGACCCGGTACACTTGCAAGATTAGCAATACTACCGGCGAAAGATATGCACATCGATATGATTACAATGTGAAGGAGTTTCATAACATCAAGCCCCCTTCTTCCAAGCATCATCTGGAAACATTCATTAGCGCCTACTCCAAGAGCGATGCAAAGACCTATCATCTTTGCCCAACTTAAAATAATACCCAGACCTGTCTTTGCCGGGAAAGAAGCCATTGCATCAAGCAATTTATCAAGATTTTCATTTATAACCGGCAATCCCATAACGCATGGGATCATATCTAACATAGGAATCATATAATTATGAAATTAAAATGTTGAAACATACATTGCAAATTTGGAACAGGCATATGCAAGCTCTGTCATTCTCACCCTTGCATCCTCATAGGCAATCTGCCTTTTGGTTGGTTCTATTTCATATCCCGGACCCTGTTGATGCATGTATTCTATTTCCGAGCATATAGCGTCGTACTCCATCTGCAGCTTTGAGCAAGCTTCCGCCACTCCACCTACAGACGAAAATTCCATGGAATATTTGATTGACTCGGTGATCGAGGCGCCGAGAGCCTCAAAATCCTCTTTATATTGCGGATAAATTATATCAACCATCCTTTCAGCGGAACGGATACCCTCTTCAATTACAAGAGGCTGTATCGAGTCAATCTGATTATCTAGATGTTTCATTGTCAACACCTCCAGCGGAATCTGTGCAGCCCTTGACGGACCCACTCGCTTAACGTTTGACTTATCCTCTCTGAACCTCTTGTTGACTCCCAAAAAACCGGTGGAATAGCCTCCTGAATAGTTTTTATGAGTATAATAATAATAATAACTTGGACTGAAATTCCATTCCCCGTCCTCCATAGAGCGTATCTGCCGGAACTTGTCTTCATCATGTTTCTGGGCACAAGCGTCCGACGCTGTGGCGCATAGTGCAATAAGCACAAACGAAGCCGCTAACCTTCTGACTGATTTCCTATCCATAATGCTATGATTTTATTTGCTATTGAATCCATTGCCTTGTCGCTGAGAATATCCTGGACATGCCATATCTTCAACCCCGTATGAATCATTCCCCGGCATATCATATTGTTGGTCGCGATTATCCTGTTCATCCTTGCGATTGAATTTTCAATCTGCATAAGAACCTTATAACGCGAGTTCGGGATAAGGAACACCATAAAAAGTTGAATCGGCAGCTTGAAAAAGTTGCCGATTCTTTTGG
>VSPM01000150.1 GCA_009775365.1 Muribaculaceae bacterium | reverse complement strand
CGGGTGGTTCTGCGTTCCAGGACACTCAATAATGCGAGTTAATTTTGGAACATAGAACTGAACACCCTAATTAATAACTAATTAAAATGGCGAAGTCTACAGATAAAATATGGATAACTTTGGATTCTGGCGTCAGTGCTGAAGCTCAGGCGCCGGTGATTGTATCGGCTAGTAGGAGCACGGATATTCCGGCGTTTTATGCCGATTGGTTCTTTGAGAGATTGAAACGTGGTTACTCTGCCTGGACAAATCCTTTCAATGGTGTCACGTCGTATGTGTCATACAGCAGGATGCGATTTATAGTGTTCTGGTCAAAGAACCCCAAGCCACTTCTGGAACATCTCGATTATCTGGCTGAGAGAAATATTGGATGCTATATACAATATACTCTGAACGATTACGAAACAGAGAGCCTTGAGAAGGGTGTGCCGCCATTGAATCAGCGTATTGAAACTTTCAAGATGTTGGTTGATAAATTGGGTAAAGGACGTGTTGTTTGGAGATTTGATCCGATGATTCTGACTGACATAATCAGCATTGGCGATTTGCTTGAAAAGGTAAAAAATATAGGAGATGAACTAAAGGATTATACCGAGAAACTTGTGTTCAGTTTTGCCGACATCGCCTCGTATCGTAAAGTGAAATCCAATCTTGAAAAGAATGGTGTCAACTATATTGAGTGGGATGAAGTGTCAATGAATGAGTTTGCATCAAAGCTGTCTGAAATGAACCGAAAGCGCGGATGGAACTTCGAACTCGCAACCTGTGGCGAGAAAATTGATATTGAGCAATATGGCATTGAGCATAACCGGTGCGTAGACGATGACCTTATGATTCGATTAGCCTATCAAGATAAAGATTTGATGGATTTCTTGAAAGTAAATATCAGGAGAGTCCAACCCTCTGCACCATCTATGTTTGAGGAATTCGATGACACACCTATAATCCCTGCTGACGCCATAATGCTGACGCCTGATATCTATGCTGTTAAACAAAAGAATAATAGGGACAAAGGACAGCGGCAGTTCTGCGGATGCATCGTGAGCAAAGACATTGGGCAATACAACACTTGCCCTCATCTTTGTGAATATTGCTATGCAAATACAAGTAAAGAAGCAGCTGTAGCGAATTGGAAACGTCATAATTCAAATCCAAACGGAGATAAAATAATCGGATAGTTATGAATGTTGATAGACTTGTTGACGCTTGTTATGATTCAATACCTTCAACCTGGAAACAAAAACCGTGGGAGCATCTAAATCATGGTAAAGCTGTTCTTGACTCAGAAGAATTACTCAACGCCTATATTGCTGCTTATGGTGAAATGCATATAGTTAAATGCCGAATGGCCATGCAGAATTTCCCGTTTGAAGATTTAGTGTTTTCTAGAAATGATAATGGAGAAATTACGCGCCTCAAGAACTTTGAGTTGTATGATTGGGGTTGTGGCCAAGGAATAGGCAGCCTTGTTTTTCTTCAGATGTTATATGAGCGCGAAATGCTATATGGGCTTAAGCGCATTACACTTGTTGAACCATCTTCCATTGCCATTTCTCGTGCTGAACAATGGGTTAAGCAAGCGGCAAACGCGTCAACAGATATTCGGGTCGTAAATCGTTTTATCCCTGCCAACGATGATCCGATGTGGACAGATATTGATTGTCAGACTTCTATTGCAATACATATTTGTTCAAATATATTAGATATAAATGAAGTCGGTTTAAAGTGGCTCGCTCAAACGACCTCTAATATATCGCATCACAACATTTATATCTGTGTAGGACCTCAGTTTGGACAAGGGATATCGCGAATATCCGACTTCCATAAATGCCTAGGGGAGCCAGCTTGTTTTACCGATTTCTCAAGATACCCATGTGCATATACATCAAAAACAAGACATCCTTTTGGTATTGAAGCCAAATGTTTCACACTTGATTCTATAAATGGATTTAATAGCGAATATGTTGAGCAGTCTAAACAAATTCATATTGACGAATATCAAAGTGGAGATGAATGTCTAAAAGGCATTCTTCCAGATTCTATTATATCTGCATATCACGCTCTCTTAGAAGCTACCAAACGAGACTCTTTTGAACTATATTTGCGGCCTTCTATAGGTATTGAACGCCCGGACTTCGTATTAGCAAATATGAGCCGAGGCGTTGTTGTTATTAATGTCTGCAATGATATTTCAAAATTCGCAGAAGATTATGAACGCATAGAAGCGATTAAGCAAGCGATAATTGACACATATATCAAGAGTCTTAAAATTGGTACAATTATAACCCCTTCAACATATAATGCAAGTACAACCGTCCGCGATAGCGTATTTAAGCTTGTCTGTAAAGTTCCTAACTTTGCCATAAAATTTGAATTATGGATAAAGTAGAACGTTACAGGCAGGTTTTTCTATCGTTTAAGGAGCTATGCTCCACAGGGCGGCAGCCGTCTTCGTTTAGTGCCTATTGCAAAGCCAATAGTGTAGATCAGTGTCAGATGCGGCAAACTCTCAAGAATGAGTTTCAGAATATAAAGACTTTGCCCGGATACCGAAGCATCAGTCATATCTGTTCGGTTATCTATGAGGATTTTAAACAGAAATGTGCAGATGGCAGACAGCCGGGCACGTTTGCTGATTTTTATAGAAGTCATGGCATTACATGGGAGCAGATGCACGGCTATCTTAAGCGGAATAAACTTAAGGTGGCAGGTTTGCCGGGATATGTAATGCTTACCGGCGGCTCCCGTTCGCGATGTCAGGAGATACCGTTCGAGGAAGTGATTTTTGAGGAGGCCGGTTTCCTTCCGGCAGATACGGGCAATATGATAACGGTGAAGGT
>VSPM01000015.1 GCA_009775365.1 Muribaculaceae bacterium | reverse complement strand
ACCTTGAAAGGCCGCCCAATACTCTATGTCTTTTGCTTGGTTGAAAAACATAAAGTTCTTATCCCGAACTCGCGTTAGTAGGTTTTAGTCAATATATCAGCAACTGAGGCATGAACTGATTTTAAGATTCAATCCTGCTATAGAGCCATGCAATTTCCTCAGGCCACAATGAGTCGTCAGGTGTCTCCAGAATCAATGGTATTGAATCGAATCGAGAGTCATTGACAAGGCGCGAGAAGAAACCATCTCCGATGGTGCCTTTCCCTATGCTTTCATGTCGGTCAATTCTAGAATTTAGTTCTCGTTTATCATCGTTAAGGTGCATCCCTTTCAGATATTTGAATCCGATTATTTCATCAAACATTCTCCATGTGTTGTCGTATCCTTCGGGGGTTGCGAGGTCATAGCCTGCTGAATAGGCATGACATGAGTCTATGCAGACGCCTATTCTTGATTTGTCGTCAACTCTGTCGATAATGGTTCTCAGTTGCTCGAATGAGTGTCCGATATTTGTGCCTTGTCCGGCCACATTTTCCAGCACGGCGGTCACTCCGGAGGTTTCTTCAAGGGTGATATTAATCGATTCAGCTATACGGGCAAGACAGTCATCTTCAGAAAGTTTTGAAAGGTGGCTGCCGGGATGGAAGTTCAGCATTGTCAGCCCGAGTTGCTCGCAACGCTTCATCTCGTCAAGAAAAGATTTTCTGGAAAGTGCGAGTTTTTCATTGTCGGGGCTTCCGAGGTTTATAAGGAAATTATCGTGAGGAAGAATGACATCCGGTGTAAATCCAAATTTTTGGCAGTTATCTTTGAAAAGCTTTATTTCTTTTTCAGACAACGCTTTAGATGCCCAGCGGTTGCTGCTTCCTGTAAATAAGGCGAATGCCTTGGCTCCAATTTTTTCAGCTCTTAAAGGAGCGTTGGATACACCACCCTCAATGCTTACATGTGCACCAATATATTTCATTAAATGGGATTTTAAAGTTTTTCTCGGCAAGTTTGTGCCCAGTTAAAGTGCGACCGGCCGAAATGAATTTATTTAGTTGTTAACGCACAAAATTAGCAAATTTTTCTAAGTTCTCAAAAATTTGACTTATCTTTGAATTAAAATATGAATACGTATGGACCTGTCTAAAACAAAAACATCAGTATTATCTTCACTTTCAACGAAAAAAATGAGGGATAAGCATGGCCTTTTCCTCGCGGAGGGAAGCAAATGTGTGGCCGATACGTTAGGTGCATTTGAACTTGACTGCCTTGTGGCGGAGCAGGACTGGATATGTGCTCATTCCGACATTGTGGCCGAATGTGAAGGGAAGGTTCTGACCGCTTCATCGGCTTCGATTAAGAAAATTTCATCACTGTCTACGCCTCCGGATGTAGTGGCGGCTTTTCATTTGCCTTGTGTTGCCAGCGAGGCGTTTGTAGACAGCCGGCTTTTATATCTTGTCCTCGATGGGATTCAGGATCCGGGAAATCTCGGGACAATAATTCGCACCGCAGATTGGTTTGGTATCAACACTATTTTTGCATCGAGAGATACAGTGGATGTCTTTAACCCTAAAACGGTGCAGTCAACGATGGGTTCTTTAAAACGGGTGAGTGTGGTCTACACTGACTTGGCACAGCTGTTAGAAAAGCATCGTGAGATGCCTGTTTATGGCACATTGCTTGAAGGTAAAAATCTTTTTGAAACTTCATTGGGCTCTTCCGGCTTTATAATCATGGGCAACGAAGGCAAGGGAATTTCCAAGACTTTGAGAGGAATGATTACTCGCCCGTTGTTCATACCTCCTTATGATTCAAGAAGCCATGGAGAGTCGTTGAATGTGGCAATAGCTGCGGCCGTGACGATGGCGGCATTCAGAGGATATGGTAAAATAGTTGAGCCTTAGATAAATAATCTGTAAATACAAAATGTTATGGCAAAGACCAAAAGTGTCTATTTCTGTCAGTCCTGTGGTTATGAGTCTCCCAAGTGGCTTGGAAAGTGTCCTGCCTGCGGAGAGTGGAACACGTTTGTGGAAGAGAGAGTGACAGTCGGGAAGAAGTCAAACTCGAAGTCATCGCGTTCAGGAATGGCACAGCCGATAAAACTTTCCGAAATCGAGACTCTTGACGAACCCCGCATACATATGCCTTCGGAGGAGCTAAACAGGGTTCTGGGTGGCGGATTGGTTGCCGGAAGCCTGACATTGATTGGAGGGGAACCTGGCATAGGAAAGTCTACACTTCTGTTGCAGAATATCCTTTCGATAAGGAATAAGAAAATACTCTATATTTCAGGTGAAGAGAGCGCGAGCCAACTTCGATTGAGGGCTGACAGGCTTGGGAAAGTGGCAGACAACACGTTAATATTATGTGAAACACGATTGGACAATATCTTCACGCAGATAGAAAACGTAAATCCTCAGATTGTCGTTGTTGACTCAATTCAGACAATTGCTTCGGAACAAGTGGAATCAGCGGCAGGAAGTGTGAGCCAGGTCAGGGAATGTGCTGCGGCCTTGCTGAGATATGCCAAGGAGTCGAATGTGCCTGTCATATTGGTAGGCCATATTAACAAGGATGGCGCAATAGCCGGGCCAAAGGTGCTTGAACACATTGTTGACACTGTGCTTCAATTTGAAGGAGACCGGCAATATCTTTACAGGATTCTCAGGTCGATAAAGAACCGTTTCGGATCTACATCGGAAATAGGAATCTACGAGATGGTGCATAAAGGGCTCAGAGAAGTTAAGAATCCTTCGGAAATGCTTTTGTCGGAAAACAGAGAGGAAGAGATGAGCGGAATAGCAATCGGAGTCACACTGGAGGGAGTGCGCCCATTCATGGTGGAGGTGCAGGCATTGGTGTCGAGCGCGGCATATGGCACTCCCCAGCGTTCTGTGACAGGTTTTGACCAAAGACGACTTAACATGCTTCTTGCAGTTCTTGAGAAGAGAGCAAGATTTAAATTAGGACAGAAAGATGTGTTCCTTAATATGGCCGGTGGGCTGAAGGTGGCAGACCCTGCAATAGACATGGCGGTTGTGGCGGCGATAATGTCGTCTAATTTTGATGTCCCCGTGTCAAGGAAAACGGCGTTTGTGGGTGAGGTGGGACTTTCCGGAGAGATTCGCACTGTGACACGTATCGACCAGAGAGTGGCAGAGGTTGAAAAACTCGGGTTTGAGACTGTGGTTATTCCAAAGGGGAATTTAAAAGGTATAAAAGACAAATTCTCCATAAATATTGTAGAAGTTGGTAAGATTGAGGAGTTGCTGCGTCATCTTTTTGAATAAGGGGTATATATTGTGGAAAATTAATTAATAGGGTGTTCAGTTCTATGTTCTCATTTTTGAATCAAAAATCATGAGTGAATAGCCATAAGTTCCTGATATACATTAGTGATTCTGTGTAATAGAACAATGTTGAAAAACATGGTAAAATTTAACTCAAAAATTAGCGATTTTATTGAGGGTATTTTACTGATATATAAAATATTACGACTGTAAAAAGAACATAAAAGTTGGAACATTCTACTGAACACCCTACTAATTAATTAATAATTTTTTGAGATTATTTCATATTGGTGCGCAGTGAAAACGCTGGTGAGTGTTTTCACTGCGCATCAAGCGTCTGAACCGTATCAGGTGAAAAAATGTTATTAAGGTGAAAAAAGTTTAAATTTTGAATGCGAGATGCAGCCGTCAGATATAATGCGCGAATAACGCATTATAATTGGCCGGTAAATGTGGCAAGTATGCAATTTGTCAAGACTTGATATTTCGCTGGTTACTAAACATAATTATACGATGAAACCCATTGCTTTTTTAAGACATTCACATTGCGCAGTGAATAGAGCATTAAGATGCTTGATGGCGGGAGCGGCAGTTTGCAGTTTCTCCGGATTAAATGCACAGACCGCCGACACCTTGTCGCGCATTCCTGAAAATGTGAGGATGAAATCAATGATTAATTCAACACATATAATCGGAGCCGGCGAAGAGGGTGTGATGAGGGATTCGCTGGAAAGACTTCTGACAACGTTCTATGTTGACCAGTTTAGGCATTTTCAAGATCCTCGTGCGCCATACTTCATGTTTATGAGCAAGAGTAGCAAGATAGCAATGGGTGTTGGCGGACTTGTAAGAATAAGGGGATATTATGACTGGAATGGCTCGATTCCTATAAACGGTTTTTCTCCTTATTCAATCCCAATACCAAAAGACCCTACATCAATGAGGCGTCTTGCCGCCACTCCGTCGGGAACCGGCTTTTTTGTGACGTTGCTTGGTAATCACACGTTGCTTGGAGACTACATGGCATTCATTCAAGTAGATTTCTCAGGCTATAATGGAAAGGATTTAAAACTTAAAAAAGCCTATATGCAAGCAGGAGACTGGACTGCGGGATATGCTACAACCACATTTGAAGATACGAAAGCGGAACCGTCGACAATAGATGGTGCCGGGCCAAATGGCATAAACTCAAGAACAAATGTGCTTGTAAGATATATGCACACTTTTAAGGGCAAGTGGACGGTTGCCGGCTCTGTGGAGTTTCCGTCGTCTTCGATAGCTGCGGATGGGGAATACACAAAGGCATGTAGCGACTATGTGCCTGATATGGCGGCATTCGCGCAGTATCAATGGGCAGGAGGCGCGAGCCACGTGAGATTGTCGGGATTGGCAAGAGTGTTGACTTATAGGGACATGCTCCAAGCCAGGAACCATAATATTTTTGGATGGGGGCTACAGTTGTCGACTGTGATAAAGGCTCTTCCGCAGTTTAATCTATATGGCATAGCCTCTGTAGGGCATGGACATGAGTCATATACAACCGACCTTGCAAGCGATAAGTTTGATCTTGTGGCAGACCCGGGGCAGAAAGGGCGATTGTATGCGCCTATGGCTGTGGGATATGTGCTTGGCGCTCAATATTATTTTACGCCGTCGTTATTTGCCGACATGGCTTTGTCAGAGCAAAGATATTATCCTAAGAACAACCCCGGGGATTCTCAATATAAATACGGGCTTTATGGTGCGTTCAATCTTTACTGGGACATAACTCCCCGTTTTGAAGTTGGGATAGAGTATCTTGCCGGAAAACGCATGAATTTTAATAAGACTTCAGGGAATGCCAATAGAATAACCGCCATGATGATGCTTAGCTTTTGAGAAGTTGTCAAGAATTGGGATTTGCATATTGTTGATAATATGCGTAACTTTGCACAACTATGACAAAATATAGGAAATGAGTGTGATAATAAACTATAAGGATGTAGAGATTGAGCGGGCGGAGAAAAGCGTGCTCAAAGAGGTGACATTCACTCTTAACAAAGGGGAGTTTCATTATCTTGTGGGCAGGGTTGGCAGCGGAAAGAGCAGTCTTATGAAAACCATGTATGCCGATGTGCCCTTGAGGTCAGGCAGCGTGGCAAATGTGCTTGACTTCGATTTGCTTGAGATAAAGAAAAAAAACATACCGTATTTAAGGAGAAAGATAGGGATTGTGTTTCAAGATTTTCAGCTTCTTCAAGACAGGTCTGTGAATGGGAACTTGAAATTTGTTTTAAGAGCAACGGGGTGGAAGGATAAACGCGAGATGGAAGATAGGATAGAAGAGGTGCTCACCATGGTAGGCATGGCGAATAAAAGTTATAAGATGCCTCATGAACTGAGTGGAGGAGAGCAGCAGCGAATAGTTATAGCGCGAGCTCTTCTAAACAAGCCTGAACTCATCCTTGCAGACGAGCCAACCGGCAATCTTGACCCTCAGACCGGTTATCAGATCGTGTCACTGCTCCATGAACTTTCGGATTCGGGACATTGTGTGGTCATGGCCACACACAATCTTCAGCTTGCGGATGATTTTCCGGGAAAAATGCTGAGATGTGAGGGGAAAAGAGTGATAGCAGAATAAATATCTAAAAATTTTTTAAAGAAATAAGTGAAAAATTTCTTTAATTGAAAGTTAATGGCTAAATTTGCAACAAAAGACGCAAGTTTAGCCATTCGCGTGGATTGGCGGCTTGAAACGAGATGTTGACCTTAAATTTTATAGCCAGCAAATTAGCGATTCAAAATAGTTGCTGACCCTACTAAATTTAATTCGGCACTCATTTCTTATGCTTGTGTAAAATAACGGAGACCAAACATCTATATCATAATAAGAGCTATAAAACTTATGGCAAACAACGAAAAATTATTTGACATGTTTTCTCCCACCTCAACAGAAGACTGGGTGGCAAAGATAACTGTCGACCTCAAAGGTGCCGATTTCAACAAGAAACTCGTATGGCGCACCAACGAGGGCTTCAATGTGCAGCCTTTCTATCGCCGTGAAGACCTGAAGGCTATTCCTCACATGGGCACACTGCCCGGGCAATTCCCCTATGTGAGAGGAACCCGCGACAATAATGACTGGTTGATTCGTCAGCAAATTGCAGGCGCAACACCGGAAGAACTTAATCGTGAGGCTCGTCTTGCAATCGACCGCGGAGTTGACTCAATCGGAATCAAACTCGGACGCGATGTGACCTCTGCCGATCTTGCTGCAATTCTTGATGGCATTGACCTCGGCAAGATTGAATTCAACATTTCATGTTGCAATGGCAAGGCCGTAGAGGTGGCTCGCCTTGTAGTAGACTATGTGAAGTCAAAGGGTGTTGAAAATGAGTTCAAAGGCTCAATCGATTTCAATCCTTACAAGCGTCTTCTCCGCCATGGCCTTGAATTCCCGCGTGATATAAAGGATGAGGCTCTTGCAATGTATGAGGCTGTTAAGGAAATAAAGAATTTCCGTTGCTTTGCAGTAGACAGCTGCATGCTTAATAATGCAGGTGCATACATCACGCAGGAGCTTGGCTACGCTCTTGCATGGGGCGCAGAGTGGATGACAATGCTCACAGAGGCTGGTCTTTCCGCTTGTGAAGCTGCTTCAAGAATCAAATTCAATATGGGCATCTCTTCCAATTATTTCATGGAGCTTGCAAAGTTCCGTGCAGGCAGAATGCTCTGGGCAGAAATCGCAAAGGCATATGGCACCGGCGATGAATGCAGCAAGATGATGGTTCACGCAGTGACAAGCCAGTTCAACCAGACAATCTATGACGCTCATGTGAATCTTCTCCGTTCTATGACTGAAACAATGAGCGCAGCTCTTGCAGGTGTGGACTCTATAGAGACACTTCCGTTTGACCTTCAGTATAAGCAGCCTGATGAATTCAGCGAGAGAATCGCCCGAAACCAGCAGCTCCTTCTTCGTGAAGAGAGCCACCTCAACAAGGTTGTTGACCCTGCAGGCGGTTCATATTACATTGAGACTCTCACTGCATCTATTGCAAAAGTTGCATGGGATATTTTCAATGAAGTTGAAGACAAGGGTGGTTTCTATGCACTTCTCAAGGCTGGAGATATTCAGAAGGCTGTCAATGAATCCGGCGTGAAGCGTCACACAGATGTTGCACGTCGTAAAGAGATTCTTCTGGGCACAAACCAGTATCCTAATTTCAATGAGAAGGCTCTCGACAAGATTGAGAAGGAATCATGCTGCTGTGGCTGTGGCTGCTCTGAAGAGAACGCACAAGACGGCGCTGTAGAGGGTCTTAATTTCGACCGTGCGGCAAGCCAGTTCGAGCAGTTGCGTCTTGACACAGAGCGTAGCGGCAAACGTCCGAAGGTGTTTATGCTCACAATCGGCAATCTTGCCATGCGTCTTGCAAGGGCACAGTTCTCAGCTAACTTCTTCGGATGCGCAGGATATGAAATCATCGACAACATCGGCTTCAACACCGTTAAAGAGGGTGTGGACGCAGCTATTGAGAAGGGTGCAGAAGTTGTTGTGCTTTGCTCAAGCGATGATGAATATGCCCAGTATGCCCCCGAGGCATTCAAGGAACTCAACGGACGTGCCCTGTTTGTGGTTGCCGGTGCTCCTGCATGCATGGAAGATCTCAAGGCTCAAGGCATAGAAGAGTTTATCCATGTGAAAGTGAATGTGCTTGACACACTTGTAAAATTCAACGCCAAACTTCTTAACTGACATGAGACCAAATTTCAAAGACATAGATATTAAGTCAGCAGTGGCTGAATGCCACGCCGCTCCCGCGTCGGTCAAGAACGAGGCCGACTGGATGACCGCGGAACTTATCCCGGTTAAATCCGTATACACAGAGGAGGATCTCCAGGGATTGGAGCATCTTGATTTCGTTTCAGGTATTCCTCCTTATCTCAGAGGCCCTTACAGCGCAATGTATCCTCTTCGCCCCTGGACAATCCGCCAGTATGCCGGATTCTCAACAGCGGCAGAGTCGAACGCATTCTATCGTCGAAATCTTGCTTCAGGACAGAAGGGCCTTTCCGTAGCATTCGACCTTCCTACACACCGCGGCTATGACGCTAACCATGAGCGCGTAGTGGGTGACGTTGGCAAGGCTGGTGTTTCAATCTGCTCTCTTGAAGACATGAAGGTGCTTTTCGATGGCATTCCTTTGGGCAAGATGTCAGTGTCAATGACCATGAACGGCGCTGTGCTTCCTGTGCTTGCATTCTATATCAACGCAGGTCTTGAGCAGGGAGTAAAACTCGATGAAATGGCCGGTACTATCCAGAACGACATTCTCAAAGAGTTCATGGTGCGTAACACCTATATCTATCCGCCGGCCTTCTCAATGAAGATTATCGCCGACATCTTTGAATATACTTCAAAGAACATGCCGAAGTTTAACTCAATTTCTATCTCAGGCTATCACATGCAGGAGGCCGGCGCTACAGCCGACATCGAGCTTGCATACACATTGGCCGACGGCCTTGAGTATCTTCGCGCAGGTGTGAACGCAGGCATGGATATCGACTCATTTGCTCCGCGTTTGTCATTCTTCTGGGCTATCTCCATGAACTATTTTATGGAAATTGCAAAGATGCGTGCCGCTCGTATGCTTTGGGCAAGAATTGTTAAGCAGTTCAATCCTAAGAATCCCAAATCTCTTGCGCTCCGCACACACTGCCAGACTTCAGGATGGAGCCTTACAGAGCAGGATCCGTTCAACAATGTTGGCAGAACTTGCGTAGAGGCTATGGGTGCTGTGCTCGGTCACACTCAGTCACTCCACACCAACGCTCTTGACGAGGCTATTGCGCTTCCTACAGATTTCTCTGCACGTATCGCGCGTAACACTCAGATATATATTCAGGAGGAGACATATGTCACCAAGCAGGTTGACCCATGGGGTGGCAGCTACTATGTAGAGGCACTCACCAATGAGATTGCACACAAGGCTTGGGAACACATTCAGGAGATTGAAAAACTCGGTGGCATGGCAAAAGCTATCGAGACCGGTCTTCCGAAACTCAAAATCGAGGAGGCAGCTGCTCGCACACAGGCTCGCATCGACTCCGGGAAGCAGACTATCGTCGGCATCAACAAATATCGTCTTGACCACGAGGATCCTATCGATATTCTTGAAGTGGACAACACTGAAGTTCGCAAAGAGCAGTGCGCCCGTCTTGAGGAATTGAAGGCTAACCGCGATGAGGCTGCTGTGAAAGAGGCTCTTGCCGCAATCACAGAGTGTGTGAAAGACCCGTCGAAGGGTAATCTTCTCGATCTCGCAGTCAAAGCTGCCGGCGTGAGAGCAACTCTCGGTGAAATCTCTGATGCTTGCGAAGAGGTGGTAGGCCGTTACAAAGCAGTAATTAAAACAATTTCAGGAGTGTATAGCAGTGAGGAAAAGGGTGATCCCGAATTTGAGGAAGCCCGCAAGGCAGTGGCTGATTTCGCTAAAAGAGAAGGTCGCCAGCCCCGTATCATGATTGCCAAGATGGGACAGGACGGTCATGACCGTGGCGCCAAGGTTGTGGCTACCGGTTATGCTGACTGCGGATTCGACGTTGACATGGGGCCGTTGTTCCAGACTCCTGCCGAGTCTGCTCGCCAGGCAGTTGAGAATGACGTTCATATCCTCGGCGTGTCTTCTCTCGCCGCAGGCCACAAGACACTTGTGCCTCAGGTGATTGAAGAGCTCAAGAAACTTGGACGTCCCGACATCATGGTGACTGCCGGCGGTGTTATCCCAGCTCAGGACTATGACTTCTTGTATAAAGCAGGCGTGGCTGCCATCTTTGGCCCCGGCACACGCATTCCTAAGAGCGCTATAGAGATGATTCGTCTTCTCAATGAAGAGCGTGCTGAAGAATAATATTGAATAAATATATTACAGATGTGGGGCTTGCATATGCGCAGGCTCCACATTTTTATTGTAATGCTTCATTTCTCTTGTGTAGTTTAGAGGAATTGGTTAATTTTGTAATTTAAATTATGGAAGATAAAGAAGCAGAAAAAGATAATATATATGTTTATTCGGAAGAAAATGAAATAGACACATCTGCTCCAAACATTTCGCAGATAGACAACTATGTGCTGAACGACGATGGAGGAGAAGACGAGAATCCGAATAAAGGGAAAAACGGCAAGTCGCCGTTAATGCTTTTATTGCAGATAATGCTTAATCCGGTGAATGGCTGGAAAGCGGTGAGGCGGCAAAACCTCAAGTCTGAAACAGCGGAGAAGGATTGTTTCTATCCTTTGCTCGCGCTTATGACGTTGAGTAAATTCGCTGTTTTATTCTATTCTTCAAGGGTAGAATTATCAGAGATTCTGATTGACGCAGTCACTTCTTTTGTGTCGTTTTTCTTCGGTTACTTTTGTATTTTGATTCTTTTGAAGATAGTTATGGCGAAGGATGTGGCCGGAGTTTTTGAAACAAACTTCGGAAAAGTGTTTGTAAGCTTGAGCCTGTCGTCGCTTTGTCTGTTTTTTACAATAATGGAATTGCTCCCCATGCTTTGGGCAGTTTTGATATTCTTGCCGTTATGGACTGTATATATGGTTTGCAGGGGCACGAGATTCTTTAGATTTCCGGAGCGGCGCCAGATTATTTATACCGGGGTTTTGTGCCTGCTGATTGAGGGCGTGCCTGTCCTGATAAACTGGGGCCTTTCCCAAATACTTCCGAAATAACTCATTCCTCCGAATTAATTTATATTTTCGTAAAATGAAAGCAAGTCAGGTAAACATAAAAAACAAGAAGGCATATTTCAATTATGAGATAGGCGACACATTCACAGCCGGAATGGTGCTTACGGGGACAGAAATCAAGTCAATACGTGATGGCAAGGCAAGCCTTGCCGACAGTTATTGCGTGGTAGACCGTGGCGAAGTGTGGGTTAAAGGTATGCACATTTCGGAATATTTCTATGGTTCGTATAACAATCATGTGGTAAGACGGGACCGTAAATTGTTACTATCGAAAAAAGAAATAGCGAAGATTGTAAAAGAGTCGTCTGACGCAGGGTTCACTATTGTGCCTTTGAGAATATTTATAAACGAAAGAGGTTTTGCCAAACTTATGATTGGAATAGGAAAAGGCAAGAAGCAATATGACAAGCGTCAATCTATAAAAGAGAGGGAAGACAAGAGAAATATCGACAGGATGTTTAAAAAATAACCAAGCATCCGGTAGTGGCGTAATTATTTCAAAGGTTAATTCAGGAGATATAAACAATGTTGCACTCACTTGAATTGTTGGCGCCTGCCGCAAATGCAGATATAGCAGTCCAGGCGGTAGTTCATGGGGCTGATGCCGTGTATATGGGAGCCACAAGCCATGGGGCAAGAAAATCAGCGTGTAATTCGCTTGAAGACATTTCCCGTGTGGTGGATTTTGCTCATCGTTTTCGCGCAAAAGTATATGTCACGGTTAATACAATTGTGTATGAGAATGAATTGTTCCAGGTAGAAAAACTATGTCGCGACTTATACAAAATAGGCGTCGACGCACTTATTGTGCAGGATATGTCGTTGTTGCGGCTGAATCTGCCGCCTATAGCTCTTCATGCAAGTACGCAGTGTGATATTCGCACGCCGGAAAAGGCGCGTTTTTTGCAGGAAGCAGGATTCTCTCAGCTTGTGCTTGCAAGGGAGCTCACTCTAGGCGAAATAAAGGGAATCACCCGGAGTGTGACAATTCCTGTTGAATGTTTTGTGCATGGCGCATTGTGTGTGAGTTATTCAGGAAGATGCCATGCAAGTTGTGCTGTGACAGGGCGCAGCGCCAATAGGGGAGAATGTGCGCAGATATGCCGCTTGCCATTTTCATTGCGAGATTCCTCCGGCAATGTTCTGGCTCGAGAAAAACATCTGCTGTCGCTTCGCGATTTTAATGCTTCTGCAAAACTTTCCGATTTGATTGAGGCAGGTGTGAGTTCCTTCAAGATTGAAGGTCGTCTGAAAGAGATTGATTATGTAAAGAATATCACTGCAAAATATAACGGGCTCCTTAATGATTATATAGAGAATAATCCCAGCCGATATTGCCGAAGTTCGTTTGGCAAGGCTGTAGCTATGTTTGCACCTGCACCCGAAAAAAGTTTCAATAGAGGATTCACGGATTATTTTCTGTCGGAACGTCGCCCGCAGTCGATTGCTTCGATACTTACTCCTAAATCAATGGGGGAGATTATAACAGATGTGTCGATGCTTCATAATGGCGACGGGATAAGTTATTTTGATAATGACGGTCAATATTGCGGCGTGAACGTCAATAAGGTTGAGAGTGGAAGAATAGTTATAGGACGAAAAGTGAACATCCCCAAAGGTGCCGAGATTCATCGCACACACGATTTGGAATGGCAGAAAACGATGTCGAAAGAGAGCGCTGTCCGCAAACTCAATCTTCATGTCAAAATTGATGATAAGGGCGTGTCTGCAAGCGACGAAAGGGGAGTTGTGGTCAGACTTCCGTTGGATGTTACGCGGGATATTGCTAAATCGTCGATGGATTATAGGAAAGAATTTGCCAAATTAGGAGGCACGCCTTACGTTTTGGCCTCTTATGAAAGTAGCCTTGATTCTTCAGTTTTTATTCCTCGTTCTGAAATAGGCGCGTTGCGCAGGCGTCTTGTGGAATTGCTGGATAATGCAAATCTCGCTACTTACAGATATGATTTAAGAAGGAGTGAGAATTTGAAATTTCCATATCCATATAAGGCTTTGGATTTCCGCGACAACGTGGCAAACAGCGTTGCAGAGCGATTTTATAGGGATCATGGTGTGGAGACTATAGAGAAGGCAATGGAGGCTTCTGAGAGCCCTGTAGCCCCCGGCACGGTCGTGATGACTACCCGGCATTGCATTCTACGCGAGCTTGGCATGTGCAAAAGAGATAATGCAAAATCCAGAGGCAGAAATTCAGATGCGGCGTTTAAAGAGCCTTTGATGCTGACATCCGGAAATCGCAGATTCAGGTTGAAGTTTGATTGCCGCAACTGCGAGATGCAGCTCTTCACAGAATAGGAATCATCTGTGAGTCGTAACTATCGTGAAGTGACAGAATCCGATTTTGATTTTGCTTTCTTCTGAGAGGGCTTGACAGATTTGGCAGTTGTGGTGGGTTCTTTAATATTCTTTTTTATTTTCATTGCGGAATCAGTGGGAGCCACGCTGTCAGATTCAGATTTGCCTAATGCCTCTAGCTTGTTCATTCTGACTCTTGTGAGGCGTTTATGCATACGTATGAGCGAATCATTTTCCTCTTCAGAAAGAAGAAGGTCGGTGTTGGCAGGAAATTGATAGTTGACAGTGGCCATATGCTCATCGAAATGATCCGACATTCTGTGCACCACAGCAGAGTCAGGCGCATTTGAAATGCTGTCGATATATGCCTCTGTTATTCTTGTGCATTTTTCAAAAAGTTGATGAGCCACATCGAAATTTTTGTTCTTATCGTTGCGCCCGCAAGCGCCCGATAAGAACAAAACAAAGGATACTGCTGCAGTTTTAGCAAGCAATCTATCTGTTTTTTTCATCTTTTGCAATTGTTAATTTTGGCTTGAGATATTTTGCCGTGTATGATGTCTTCGAGTCTGCAATCTGTTCGGGAGTCCCTTCCGCTACTACTCTTCCTCCTGTTTCGCCACCTTCAGGACCGATGTCTATGATCCAGTCGGCAGATTTTATCATGTCCATGTTATGTTCAATGATAATCACCGTGTGGCCTTTGTCGATAAGGGCATTCAGTGATTTTAGCAGTGTGTCGATGTCGTGGAAATGTAGCCCTGTTGTTGGTTCATCAAATATGAAAAGGGTGTGGTCTATGTTATCCTGGGCTATGAAATAAGCCAGTTTCACACGCTGGTTTTCTCCTCCTGAAAGGGTAGACGAGCTTTGTCCCAGTTTAATATATCCCAAGCCTACGTCATGAAGCGGCTGCAGGCGTTTTATGATTCTTTTCTCGATTGTGCCCGGTGTCTGCGAAAGAAACTCTATCGCCTGATCAATTGTCATCTCAAGAAAATCATAGATGTTTTTCCCTTTATATTCTACGTCGAGCACCTCTTTTTTATAACGTTTGCCATGACACACTTCACATTCAATCTGTATGTCGGCCATAAATTGCATCGGGATTGTGATTGTGCCTTCCCCTTTGCATTCCTCGCATCGCCCGCCCTCTGAATTGAAAGAAAAGAAGGAGGGTGTGAAGCCCATTTGTTTTGCCAATTGTTGCTCGGAGAATAATTTTCTAATCTCGTCAAACGCTTTTAGATATGTAGCCGGATTAGAACGCGAGGAAGTGCCGATAGGATTCTGGTCAACAAACTCCACTGCTTTAATTTCGCGAATGTCTCCTTGTAGAGATTTATGGCATCCCGGCGCATCACCCGCCTCTCCGAGATGTCTTTTTACTGCCTTGTAAAGGATTTCCCTTACGAGGGTGGATTTCCCGGAGCCGCTCACACCAGACACCACTGTCATTATCCCTAAAGGAAACTTCACGTCGATACTTTTCAGATTGTTTTCTTGTGCGCCGGTGACTTCAATATATTTTTTCCAGGGCCGATGAAGAGGAGAGTACTCTATTTGTCGTGTCCCTCTCAAGTAATCCACAGTGTATGAATCCGTACGCTCGTTAGATTCGAGAGTTTCTCTAAGATTCCCTTGGTACACGAGGTTTCCTCCGAGGCGTCCTGCGTCTTTGCCGATGTCTATAATGTCGTCTGCTGCGAGCATTATGTCTTCATCGTGCTCTACAACAATGACAGTGTTGCCAATTTTCTGAAGTCGGCGCAACACAGATATTAGTTTACGGGTATCGCGCGAATGGAGTCCGATGCTTGGCTCATCCAGAATATATAACGACCCCACAAGCGAGGAACCGAGAGATGTGGCCAGATTTATTCTCTGGCTTTCTCCTCCTGAAAGTGTAGACGAAAGGCGGTCAAGAGTGAGATATCCGAGTCCGACTTCATCAAGGAACTCAAGGCGATTGTTGATTTCGAGCAACAGCCGTTTTGCAATCTGTTGATCAGTGTCCGACAAATTAAGGCTCATAAAAAGCTTACGGAGATCGCTGACCGGCATTCTTACAAGCTCCGTGATTGTGTGGCCGTCAATTTTTACATATTCTACATCTTTGTGCAGCCTGGAGCCGTGGCATGTCGGGCAGGTGGTTTTTCCACGGTATCTGGCCTTCATCACCCTGTATTGAATCTTATACTGATTCTCATCAATCCATCGGAAGAACCCGTCGATGCCCTCCCAATTGGAGTTCCCTTTCCATAGGAAGTCCTTTTCTCTGTCTGTAAGTTCAGAATATGGCTTATGCACAGGGAAGCTGAATTGCGGGGCAATATGAATGAGATGTCTCTTCCATTCGCTCATTTTTTCCCCGCGCCAGCATTGCACAGCATCCTGATAAACGGACAACGACTTGTCGGGCACTACAAGATCTTCGCTTATGCCCATCACTTTGCCGAAGCCTTCGCATTCGGGACACGCTCCATATGGGTTGTTGAAATTGAACATCAGGTCGCTCGGCTCCCTGAATTCAATTCCATCTGCCATGAATTTTTTTGAAAAATTATATTCATGCACTCCGTCAGAGTCCCAGATTTTTATGATGCATTCATCATGACCTTCATAATAGGCGGTCTCTACAGAATCTGTGAGACGTGATATTTCGTCCTTTTCAGGCGACACTGCGATGCGGTCGATTAGCAATCGATAATATTCCGGAGTAGAGGGTGAGCCGCTTGACAGAATATCCTGTATGCTCAAAAACTCACCCTTTTTTTCAAGACGAGAATAACCTTCTTTCAGATATATTTCAAGCTGTTGTTCAAAGCTTCTTCCCTGAGGCACATTGATGTCAACCAGGATTGCCATTCTTGTGCCTTCAGGATATGATAATGCAGTGGCTACTATATCCTCGATGCCGTGCTTTTTAACCTCCATCCCTGTTATGGGTGAGAATGTGTGGCCTATTCGTGCGAAAAGCATTCTTAGATAGTCGTAAATCTCGGTAGAAGTCCCTACTGTGCTTCTCGGATTACGTGTGTTTACCTTTTGCTCGATGGCTATCGCAGGAGGCAAGCCTTTAATGTAGTCACATTCCGGTTTCGCCATTCGTCCGAGAAACTGTCGGGCATAGGCTGAGAGGCTTTCCACATATCTTCGCTGCCCTTCGGCATAAAGTGTGTCGAAAGCCAATGACGATTTGCCGGAGCCGCTGACACCGGTGACCACAACAAATTTATTGAGAGGTATCGAGAGGTCGATATTCTTAAGATTATTGACTCTCGCGCCTTTGATTTCAATATATTTTTCTGACATTATTAATTCTTATTTCGTTTCCTCGCGCAAATTGCGTGTTTATCCCCATATTTTTCGTCAAAAGGTTGAAAACAGAAGTTATGATTACATACAGATACAGAAATCGTTTTCAACCTCTTCACATTAAAATAAAACGTTATAGGAATGTTTTATATTATATAAAGCGCTTTCCTTAAAAATCAGAGGGCCGTAGGCTCAGCGATTTTTAAGGAAAGCGCTTATGATGACAAATAGGAGAATTAAATTATTATCTTTGCCGATTTAGAACCTTGTTTAACAATATAAAAACCTTTTGCCGGAGTTTGAACTTTTACGCCATCGATTGTAAAAAATTCTTTACATTCATCATTATCGTTATAAATTTCATTGACCCCTGTTGTCCAGCCGGAGAATTTAACTATTAATGAGGCCTCACGTTCATCCTCTAACGGCATATCGACATACTTCCCGGTTTTTCTTATATCTTGTATTGGACACACATCATATATTACGTATCCGATATTCTGATTATAAGGATGTGCCATATAATGATATGGGTTATCTCTATGCAGTGCGACTATGCCGGTACGCATTGGCTCACAGTATGTGTATGATTCGAACTCCGCATTAAGAAGAAACCATGCCGGGTTGTTGTGATCAAACAAAAAAGCTTCAGGAGAATATGCTACGTTGCTATAAAATGCAGATAGGAGTTCATTATCTTCTGGTAAATAATCTTTTAACTCCGGATTGCAAGTAAATGGATTAACAATTCGATAGTGTTTTAATATCGGGTGGTATTCAATTGTGGCTGACCATGTCTCTCCTGAATAATATGGATATGTTACAGGACATTCCCACCAGATAAGATCACCGGGTTCTTCCAAAATACCGGTGCCATTTGATGAAAATCCATGAGACTTCAAATCGCATGAGGACAATACACCCGAAGATATTTCTGCTTCGCCACAAACAGTCCAATTCCCATCATCATATAATGAGTCAAAACGTATGCTCCCGGTGACAACCGGATTGTTCTTTTCATCAGTAGCGCAATAAGCCAGACAATATCTCCCGGGGATCGATACATCAAACGTTGCGGTCTCCCCGCATGTTATATGTGTTATGTCAATATCTGAAGAATTATCTTTTACTGCGTCTTCTAAAAATTTATATGTGTAATCGGCTCTAACAATGCCATTGCATTTTATGATTGAGACTTTCATGGAGTAGATATTTGAATTATTAACGTTTTCAAATCCTACATTTACCATTGGATTTTGAGTGTAGTAACCACCGTCCCAATCTCGATTTCTGGAATCTTTTAAAGAAATTGATGTGAGATCATGTAATAAGGTAAAACGATTTCCGGTCTCTGCTGTTATGCTGGTTTGAGAATTTTGCACTTGTGAAGGGCTATATGCCCAACTCGAAGCAGAAATCATTGCAAATATCAGAAAAGTAGACGTTTTTATCATGAATTATTTTGTTATAAGAAATTATAAAATATGGGATTTGTTCATAAAAGACATTTGTCAATTATCTCGCAAATTTAAAAAAAATTCAATAATATACAAAAAAAATGAGAAAAAGGAAGCATACCTTTTATATTTGTTTAGATTAATCCGCTGATCCTTATATTAGGGGTCTAAAAATAAAAAAAAACTGTAGTCTTCAAACTACAGTTTAGTTGCCTTGGAAAGACTCGAACTCTCACAAACGGAACCAGAATCCGGTGTGCTACCATTACACCACAAGGCAATTTTTTTTGCTTCGGATTGAATCTCTATTCAATCATATGGGCTATGTCGTTTTTGACGATGCAAAATTACAGCTATTTTTTTAATTGGCCAAATATTTTAGATATTTTTTTGAAAAAATAATTACAAGATTCATGAATTGTAATTGTAAATGTAATATTGAGAGACAATTAGCAAGGTGAAAGATGATTGCTCATGTCTTTACCTTGCTAATCTCTGTTGCCACCGATATGCTATTTTTTATTCGGTGTGGGCTATAGGCTTTAATAATTTCATGATTCGTTCTTCTTCAGAGAGAGTCCCGTCGCCTTGAGGAATTGAGAGTCCATAAAATCTGCTGTCTCTGTCGATGGCATCAGAATCGAAGAATGATAGTTTTTCTCTGCTGATAATTTCTTGCGCCATAATCTTATGCGGGTTTTCATATAGTGCAGCGCCATTAGCCATGAGATTATTGTCGGCTGTTAGGTTTGATATTTTGTCGATTCTGTAGAATAGGGAACCGAATGAAGTTTTAATCACAGTTAGCAGATAGTCTTCAGCCCCGGCTATATTAGCGTGCTCAAGAGCGAACTCGTTGCGATGTATATTGCGTTCGTTGGGTGGCAGGCTTGCGATGGAGTCCATTTGAATCTTTACAATGTGCCCGTCTGAATATGAAAGGATGAGGAATCCATCTTTCTCCTTTTCTTTCACGGCAAGAGCCAGCCTGCAGTCTGACTCGTCTTCTATGTATTTATCTTCAGGAGTTATAAACAGTTTGTTTCCTTCCATGAAATAAACGTAGAAATTGGGTGTCGCGAAATTTGCTTCGTAATAATGCAAAACATTCGGTCGATGTCTGCCTGTTTTAATCTTAATATTGGTTTCCTCCGCTATATTGTTTGTGGCAATAGTGGGTTCGTCTGCAAGTTTGTGTATTAATTTCTGTTGGTTGTTCGAGATCTGCTGCAGGGGAGACTTTTCTATAGCTGCGTTTTTTGAATCGTTGTTGCCAACGCCCCAAAGCGTCATGAGGAGTTGGAAATTATGAGCTCTGTTTTTGATAAACTCTTCTCGTTCTTCGTCAAGCCTTGGCTTGGTGGTGGAACTTGATCTCACATAAATAATGCCGTCGAGTTCAACAGGAGTGCCAACAGGAAGGACTTTCACGATAATCACTCCTTTCTTGGCTTCAGGGTCGGACTCAATCTCCCAATGATCTTTGGCATGGCTTGGCATTGTCCTGTCGAGTTGATTCTGGAGGTCTACAATCATGCCGTCGATTGTGGCTTTATGGTTATGAGCCTTGCGGTATGCGAGGTCATCTTCAAGCCCGTTTTCATAGCCGGAATCGTTCACTCCTATATACAGCGTTCCTCCACGCGCATTCATAAACCCACATATGATGTGCATGATTTCATGTAGCTGCTCTTTTGCGTCCGGTCGCGACCCTCCATGTGTGGAATAAACCAAGCTGCTTTTAAACTCCACGGTCTGCGATTCATCGCCATAATATTTGGATGTCGGCACCGCGCTGTTTACGTTTAGAAGGGTAGAGATTTGATTCAAGATTTCTTTTCGCGATCTCTCCATGTGCTTTGGAAGCATGTTGTAGGAAAGCACCAGCGAAGCGAGCGTGCCTTCTGTTTCATTTCTTGGATTCTGGCTTATGGACCATAGCCAGTTGGCGTTATCATTGGAGTCGATGTCTGACACAATCTTTAGTCTGGTGTGAAGTCGTTCGAGCATAGGGATATGCTTTACTTTGTCTTCACAAGATTCAAGCTCAGATATGTCGAGATTCTGGTTGCGTCCGAAATCTTGAAGCAACTGGAGGAGTTCCATGTGCGATTCTATCTCTTTGAGAAGAGTAGGGTTTTCTGCAATTTTGCATAATATTAAGGCTATTCCGAGATAGTTGAATGCTTTAAGATATTCTGTTTCAGAATTGGCGCGACGCTGGAATATGTGGATAAGTTCCAGGAGTTCCTCTTTGGTCATCATCTGCTCCACTTCCTGCACCTCAAAGTTGTCATTGTCATATTCATCCGTGTTTTCGCCTATAGCCTGCATGAGATTAAACAGGCATACTGATTTTTTCATCATGGGAGGCAGGTCTTCCTGATTCTTGGATAATTCACCAATGAAGAACTGCGTTGTGGTGTTTGATCTGTCGGGTTCAAGATAATTTACTCTTACGAGAGAACCGACGACAAGATGAGAAGTGGAATCATCGCACGCAACTTTGAATGTTGACCCTCTGTCAGACAGGCATAGCCACGCATTGTTGATACGGTCAAGGAATGTGACTATAGCCACGCTCTCTTGGCCTTGCCATGAATTTTCAAGCAGATGGTCTTCAATCTGTGATTTGATATTAAATTCCAGGGCGCCGTTTTTACGATATACTGTGGCCGTGAAAATAAGTGGCTGGCCATTATCATTCTGGGCAAAGCGAAGCGAGCCGTCGTAGTTGCCGGGTATGTCGCGGTCTGTGAGCCATCCGATCATGTGCAAAGCGTCGCATGGCAACCAGCCTTCGCCATTGAAATGATCGTCATGGATTGTGCAATGGAACTGCAGTCGCTGGCGCTCGTTAGCAGATTTGTCTATTTTAATGTCATCAATAATGAATTTCACATCGTCGCCATCATCCGGCATGCTTTTTTCAATTCGCTCTCCGGCTGTTTGTTCCACACCGAAAATAGACCATGATACGTTGTCCCACATCTTTTGGTATGTGCGGAGGTCTTTCGATTTTCTGAGATTTGGGATAGAGAGAGTCTCCAATAGAGAGATTTTGGGGTCGAGCCAATCGATAAGATTGTTGGGAATAGCCGTGGCATCAGGGTCGGCGTCGCGGGCTATAATATGCAGGCTGTTGGTGCGTAGCTGCACATTTGCCTTAGAGGTTGAATAGGTTTTGACCACGATGTCTCTGTCTTCATTATCCGGATTTGGATGAGAGGATTTTAGAAATAGGAGGGTGGGGTGGTCGGTATCACTCCAAGTGAACTCGTTAGGTGTTTCAACGCCTAAAAGAGCATCTATGCTCTTGTTGAGGAGAATGTCGACATCTCCGGGTATTAGATATGATATGTAGCGATATAGCCTTGCTCTGTTCAGATTGAAGTCAATATTGTCGGCATCCGTTGCAAGAAGACGTTGCACGGCTATTGCAATGATCATCCTAATCAAAGCCTTGTTGTCTTCTCCTGAATCGTTGGCCGGAAGGATGTTCATTTGCCTGTAGTTTTCTTCAATAAATATTTGAAGCTGTTCTACAAGAGCAGGTCGGAACGGGTCGGATTTCCAGTTTGAGAGGTCCCAGTTGTGGAGAGCCTCAAAAAGTTCTCCCATTCTGGAGTTGATGAGTTCAGGGCGCAGTTTAAGAATTGTCATCATGATCCTAAACTGCTTTGAAGGGTCGTAAAGATAGCCGGCCTCTTTCAGCCTGCTGAACATCTTGTCGATATACTCCTCATGTGTTTTCTTCAAAATCTTGGATGCCGCCTGTCCATATTGGTTAAAAAGCATGACATAATTAGAGAGCCTTGACTGTAGCATGGTGCGTTGCTCCGGGTTGCAGGATCGCAGATAGTCTGATTCCTCGAGTATATACATAGCCAGGTCTCTGGCTCTGTTCATACGGCTAATCACTCTTGCAAGATTCCTGAGGTCGTCTTTGCATGCAATAAGCCAGTCTGTTATGTGCTGTGAACACGCCTGAAGTGTTTCCAGAATCCAGCAAGGGTCTTCTTCGTCATATTTTAAAAGAGCTTCATGAAACTCCGGCACAGCCTCAAGTAGGCGCAGATAATATTCATGATGGTTTTTTATGTTTAAAAAATTGAGCCACTGTGAAATATCATAAAATTCTAAAGGAAGTTTCAGGCTAAGAGTGCCAACATATTTCAGAGACACCTTTGCTCCTCTGATTTTAACAATTTTGCACTTCACGCGGCATCCTTTAGTAAGCGATTGAGGCGCGTTGAAAAGTTTGAAACACAATCCGTGTTCATCTTCAAGTTCATATTGGTTTTCAGGGTCTTGTTTTATTGCTTTTACAATAAAGTCATAATCATATCCTTCTGAATAAAAGTCATTGATAAAACAGGATATATCCTGGCCGAGAGTAATGGGGTAGAGGCTTTTCACGTAGCAGTCTACATAGTCAGGCGCAGGAAGATTATGTTGGAATTTAAACTTAGACAGAGAAAACTCAACATCATCGTCAGTTTTCACTTTATAATACTTTCTTGATGAAAGCTCTTTTAAAACCTCAAAGCGGAATGTGCATCCTTGTCTTAAATCTGTGGATAACATATTGGTATAAATTTAATTAAAAAATAGCCAAAATGAAAGCAATTTTAATAATCTACAAATTTAGTAAAAATAATGATAAAAACGTGGCAACAGGATTGTGTTTTCCGGCAGGTTTAATGAAAAATGTGCAAAATAGATAAAATCAGTTGGTGAGTAAGGGAGCAGGAATGTTAATAAACAGTCTATTTAACATAATATAGATTATGGTTGTTTATAAATTGTGTTTTAAAGAGGGTGCATTATTTGGTGGAAAGATTTTCATGTATTGCACATACAAAAATACAGCCATCCGTGTTAAAGATGGCTGTATTCTGACCGTTTTTATTTTATGATTAAAGTTATTGTTTTAACTCGGCTTTCAGAAAGCGAGCCGTGTGTGTGTCGCATATTGCAACTTCTTCCGGAGTGCCCTCTGCAATTATCAACCCACCGTCGCGTCCTCCTTCAGGTCCAAGGTCTATAATATAATCGGCTGATTTTATTATGTCGAGGTTGTGTTCAATCACAACGATTGTGTTTCCTTTATCGGCAAGGCGATTGATCACTCCCAAGAGCACTCTTATGTCTTCAAAATGAAGGCCTGTTGTTGGCTCATCAAGAATGAAAAGAGTTTTGCCGGTGTCTTTTTTAGCTAATTCCGTAGCCAGTTTCACTCGTTGATTTTCTCCACCGCTTAACGTGCTTGACGGCTGTCCGAGTTTGATATAGCCTAATCCGATGTCTTGTAGAACTTTGATTTTCTTTAAAATGGATGGCACGTTTCCAAAAAACTCAACAGCTTGGTTCACTGTCATTTCCAATACATCAGAAATAGATTTGCCTTTGAATCTCACTTCCAGAGTCTCGCGGTTGTAGCGTTTTCCGTGGCATGTCTCGCATGGCACAAGCACATCGGGAAGAAAATTCATTTCTATAGTGCGATAACCATTGCCCTTACATGTCTCGCAACGTCCGCCTGACACATTGAAAGAAAACCTCCCCGGCTTGTAGCCCCTTATTTTGGAATCCGGCAATTCTACAAAGAGTTTTCTAATGTCGGAGAATACGCCTGTATATGTTGCCGGGTTCGACCTTGGAGACCTTCCAAGGGGAGATTGGTCTACGGTGACAACTTTGTCAATGTTTTCTATCCCCTCAACCTTATTGAATGGCAAAGGTTCCTGTAAAGAACGGTAAAACTTCTTGCTTAAAAGAGGGTGAAGTGTGCCATTGATCAAAGAAGATTTGCCGCTGCCGCTCACTCCTGTTATACAGACGAATTTGCCTAAAGGGAGCTTGAAATCAACATTCTTGAGGTTATGGCCGGATGCGCCATATATTTCGAGGAATTTACCATTCCCTTCGCGTCTTTTTGATGGAATTTCAATCTCTTTCTCTCCTGTAAGATATGAAGCGGTCAAAGTGTGAGTGTTTTTCAATTCGGCAACTTTGCCTTGAAATACTACCTCTCCCCCATGTCTGCCTGCTCCCGGCCCTATATCGACGATGTAGTCGGCCTCTTCCATAATGTCTTTGTCATGTTCTACGACAATTATGGAGTTGCCGGAATCGCGCAGTTGCTTAAGGCTGTTGATAAGGCGAATATTATCGCGCTGATGTAGGCCAATCGACGGCTCATCGAGAATATAAAGCACATTCACCAATTGCGAGCCTATCTGGGTTGCAAGGCGTATGCGCTGGCTCTCTCCTCCGCTTAAAGTGGCGCTATTTCTATTCAATGAAAGATAGTCGAGGCCGACATCCATAAGGAATTTAAGCCTGTTTATAATCTCTTTTAGAATTTCAGTGGCAACTGTTTTGAGCGAAGGGTCAAATTTGTTTTCCAGTGAAAGTGACCACTCATATAGTTCGCTGATGTCCATTTCCGCTACGTCGGCAATGCTTTTGTTGTCGATATAGTAGTTAAGAGCAATTTTATTGAGGCGTTTACCATTGCATTCAGTGCATGTCGTTTTAGAGAAGAACTGCCCGCTCCATTTATTGGCTCCGGGAAGTGCATCGTCTGTCTGTTGCATTTCCAGATATTTCACCAATCCTTCATAGTTACCGTTGAAGTGAGATAGAGACATGGTGGAATTTTGAATGTCGAGTTTTTGGTCGGTGCCATTAAGTATGTCGTCAATCGCCTCTTGCGGAAGTTCAGACAGGGGTGTTTTCAATGTCTTGCCATATAGTTTGCATATGGCTTCAATCTGCCAGAATATAAGAGAATTTTTATATTTTCCCAATGGCAGAATAGCACCGTCATATATTGACAACGAGTTGTCAGGCATCACCTTTTCTTCGTCAACCACATTCACTACACCAAGACCTTTGCATTTATGGCAGTATCCTTGAGGAGAATTGAACGAGAAATTGTGGGGTGCCGGTTCCGGATATGATATGCCATTTTCAGAGTCCATGAGAAGCTGGCTATAGTGCCTTACTTGATTTGTGTCGACATCAATCACCATCATCTGTTTCCCTCCTTGTTTTAGGGCTTCTTCAACAGTGGAACGAAGACGCTGCACGTCATTTTCTTTCACTCGCAAACGATCCACTACTAACTCCACAGAGTGATTCTTGTATCTGTCGAGTTTCATGCCGTATACAAGCTCTTTAATCTCTCCGTCAACTCTCACATTGAGATATCCTTTTTTACGTAAACCCTCAAATAATTCCTTATAATGTCCTTTCCTGTTTTTTACAAGAGGAGCAAGAATCTGAATTCTACGATCTGTATATTTTTCAAGCAGAAGAGATATGATTTTATCCTTTGTATATTTCACCATCGGTTTGCCGGAAATGTAACTTCTTGCTTCGCCAAGGCGTGCATATAAAAGACGAAAAAAATCATATATTTCAGTTGTGGTTCCTATTGTGCTTCGGGGATTTTTATTGACGGTCTTTTGCTCTATGCTTATCACAGGACTCAAACCAGTGATTTTATCAACATCAGGACGTTCTAATGAACCCAGCATATTGCGTGCATAAGCGGAGAATGTCTCGATATATCTACGTTGCCCTTCTGCAAAAATAGTGTCGAATGCCAATGATGATTTTCCACATCCGCTAAGACCGGTGACCACACATAATGAATTGTGTGGTATTGTCACATCTATGTTTTTTAAATTATGCACACGAGCTCCATACACTTCAACAGAGCCAGAAGCCGTAATATTGTTTTCCATAAATGATATATTTCCTGTTTGCAACTTTATTTACGGTATTATATTGACTAATCAACCGAAGGCATATTGGATGCTCCGTTGCCTTTGTAGCGTATGATATTTATGTCGCCACTTTTTTTGTATTTCTTTCCATCAGCACCGGTTGCTTTTATCACATAATAGTAGACTCCGGGTTTAACATATTTTCCACTTTTCTTTCCGTCCCACCCTTTGTCGGGCGAATCAAGATGAATAATCTGATGTCCATTTCTGTCGAATATCCAGCAGTCAAAATCAATGAGAGATCTGTAGCTTACTTTCCATTCATCATTCACCCCATCTTCATTGGGAGAAAACGCATTTGGAATTAACAGTTCGGAAGCGCCGATACTGACAGTATATGCGTCTCCGAATGCTTCGCACGAACCATCGTTATTGCTTCCAATGAATCTGACATAGGTCACACCTTCTTCCGTGAATGTGTATGACATGTTTTGTTCATTAATTCTATATGTGATGTTTTCAAATTCTTCATCTGTTGCCATCTGCCATTCATAATGAATCACGGCATCTGTTACGTAAGCATTAAAGTCTATTTCGCATGGTGCTGAACCTCCAAGTCCTTCCACATCATTTTCTATTCTGTTTGACGTGTCAATGTCATCAGATGATTGTATTGCTTCTGTCATTACATTGACTGCTTCGGGTTGAATTAACGCACTTTCTAAACTTTCGCCTATTTGCCATTCCTCAAGGAAACGGTCGCCGGAAATTGTGAATGTCGTTGCACAGTAAGCCGGTGGAGTAAGAGATATACTTTCGTTGAAACTTGCCAGTGTAGCTGTTATATTTTCAAATTCATATTGTGACTGACTTTCGCTCCATATGAGACTATTATAATCAACGGTTATATCCCTTCCAAGAGTTTCTTGTCGTCCATTGATTGTGAAGTAATGTATAGGCTCTGCAGAGCCGTCAACTTTGAGAACAGTGGCATCACAATTTGATTCTTCTGAAGGGATAATGGAGTTAATCTTGAATGGATGCAACATATAATTTATTATCCAAAAATATGTGCATTTTTCACCATCATAAATGATGTATCCCATGTCTCCTTCAAAAGATTCAAGAGTGTAATTTTTACCTTCAACTTTTATGTCATTTATTTCTTCTGCAAATGCGCCTCCAAGATTGCTGAAGCGCATCCATCTTACATCTCCGGTTGACGTAGCTTCATAGGTCATTGAGACGCCTTCGACATTGTTGATGACGTAGATGGAGTTAAGGCCGGTGTTGCTTGGGGGAGTCACTTCAATTGCCTTTAATGTGTTTCCCGAAAATTTAATATCGGGATTGTCGGCTATAGCATTAAGAAACGGCAGGAGACATAAGATTATCCCGCTTGAAAGTCTTTTGGGGATTATGATGTTTTCAATCATTGCATATACTCACACCTCAATTTTAAGGATGGTGTTTCTTAATAAACGATTTATCAAAAAGAAAATTGCACTCTTTGAGATACGCTCGTTTTCGTCATGCCAATTATCAATCAGGATAGAATATGCCAATTATCGACCAGGATAGAATGTTTCGAAGGTGGAATCGTCGTAATAAATGGTGACTTGCACGACTTTTCTTGATTTTGTCCTTATTTTTGCTATTTCACTAAAAAATTCAGGGTTTTTTAAACAGGCGCTAAGTCCCTTTTGTGCTGATATTTCATGGCTATTCTTGTTCTGATTAAGGCCATTTTCCTTGGGATTATTTGACGAATCTTCCCCTCCGGTAAGCATTTCTGAAATCTCGTAAGGATTTTCTCCCGAAATTTTTGCTGCATTATTGTCTGTGGAGTTCTCGAGATGGTTGAAGTTTGATTTGTCTTGATCATTGCCAGTGGAATGTTGACTGGAAGGATTGTTTGTGTTGTCTTGACAATAATCTTCTCCTGAAGGCTGTCCGACCCACATGTCTCCCTCATTAAATAGTAGCCACATAATAGATAGTCCCGGATAAGCTCTATGGATTTGACCTATTATCACGTCGCTAATCTTTTTATTCCTGCCTGATAGCATTAAGGAAAGTGTAGGGCGCGAAATATTGCAGTTGTCAGCAAACTGAGAACTGTTTATACCTAAATTTTCGATTAGGAGTTTTAGACGAACTGCAATATTTTCCTCATTCATGTCTGTTTGCAAAATTAAATTTAATGAATGCAAATTTAGTAATAATATTTTCAAAATGCAAATTTGAAATTATAAAATTGGAATTTTAAAAATAAAATTAAAAATATCGAATATTCGATTATTGATTTAAAATATTAAACGAAAATATTAATGTATTGGTTCAGATTATGATTGAAATGTATATGGTTGTAATTAGATAGTTATCCGAATTTAGGTGTAAATTTTTTACATTTAAATTTATTGCGGATAATCGTGCGGCATGCTTTAATTATATGACATAAAACACTGATAAGTAGTAAAATATATTGTATGTGAATAATTGTTAATTGTAATAATTATATAAATCAAATTGAGAATTGATAATTGTAAAGTGTTTAGTTTGTTAAATTTTATATTTTAAAATGCCATTGTTAGTATTAAATTATATTAAATTAGTTTCAGTAATTTAAATTATAAAATCTTAAAAATTTATTTTATTGAATTTCAAAATTAAATTATACTCCCCTACCCTATTCGGTCAATCAGTGCCAAATAGTGCAGACGAATTATAGAACAATTATTGCAGGTGCCAATTGTTTGGTGTAGTCTGTCGTGAGTAACACTCATGTTGCTGAGATCACATGTCTATTTGTAATTCTATTTTTTTCTACTTGAGTATCGAGTTTGATTTTTCATAGGATTCTCGATGGCGTTAAATTTGCAATTTTACTTATTAAACTTATGATTCCCAATGCCTAATTCTACTATTGATTTTACTCTCACTTTTGATTAAAAAATTAAAATCATTATCATATGCCATATTCCGGTTTGTTTAAAGCAGTAAAACCACAGATTTGTGCAAATCTGTGGTTTTACTTATTGAGTTCCTGCGTGTTGATGTTGAGTCCTTGCGCAGTGAAACTGAATTCTTGTGCAGTGGGTTCTTGTCAGTGATGTTGTGTTCTTGTGTAGTGAAGTATTTGAAATATGTGCATAGTTTAGGAACTAAGTCAGTCAAGAAGGAGAGCCATGTTCATTGCCAAGCGTGGAATTCCAAATGCTTCCATTATAAGATTGCTACTGTCTTTTTTTCGGAACAATATCTCCATCAATTCGCGATGATTGAGAACAGTGATTGACGGGTTGGCCATGTAATTTTTTATTTCATTGTCGGGTATATATTCAAACTTGATTTTACCATCAACAACATCACATTTCAGAGCATTTCCGGAGTAATTATATTCTTTCACGAGAATCGAAAATTTTACGTCGCTCCTATGATTGGCAACAAATTTTAAAACCTCGTGACAATTTAAAATTCTAATCATTCCGTATGGTCTTGCGTGCAAACTCACATTATATACTCGTTCTGTAATACCGAATGAATTGTCGAGCATTCCTCCGTCCGGATTGGCTGCTGCATATACTTTTGACCATAGTGCTCTTCTGCCAGTATCCTCAGGATAACAATATAAACTTAGAGAGAAATCAGAATAGTATTTTTTTACACTGTCAAGCAGTTTATATAGTGAGCAATTATCGTCATAATATATCTTCGGAATGTTCACTCTTTTTTTATCATCAACTGTGACAAAAGCAAGTCCGGTGAGTTTCTTATCGTTGTTGCGACACGTCACTATTTTGCCTTTTGAAATGTCATTTTCTTTGATGACTGCATGTAAATCTTTTGCCGAATGACGAAGTGATATATATGTCGTTATATTCTCTTCTGACGACATGATATATTGAATGATTTCGTCGATTGTTTTTTCTTCTTTAGGATTGATGAAATCTGTTATCAGACTGTCAAAATATTTTGTCTTCAGTGCGCTCACTCTTTCATCTTCTATCATCAGAATAGAGCGGTAGTCTTTTGCAAAATCATGCACCTCTGTGTACCTGTCTTCCACACGATATATTGCATTATTATATCCGCGTGCGGAATAATAGTTTATGAGTGCATCTGTGGCCGGAATCAGGAACGTAAAATCATAACCTTTTTCAATAGCAGTGGTGTTGATCTTTTCTATAAGATCATTCATGATTCCTCTATGTCTGAATTCTTCCTGAGTAGCAAGACCACACAGGTATAATCCTTTCAATTTATTTCCCCCGTTTCCGAACTCATATGGCACTCCCAGCATAGCAGAAACCAGTTTCCCGTTCTCTTCATTATATGCGATAAGATCCGGGTTAAAATAAGTGTCGAACACTAATGAAATATATGCATCTGAATCATGGAATGTATTCTTCCATAATTGCATCATTTTTGACTTTAATTCTGCTGTGTGCATAATCTGGATATATACTTTAGTAATTAATTGTGTGGCTTGTGTCGGCATATTATATGCCGATTATTCACACGCTCAAAGGTAATTCTTTTTAATCACTAAAACAATTATTTTGAAAAAAATATCGAGGGTGACTCAACTTCTTTATGTAAAGAGTTGAGCCACCCTCGGTAATATAAGTATTGCAGAGTTTATTTAAGCCTCAGGAAGCTATATCCGAATCTTTCGTAAGCAGCCTTTTCCAGTTCTTCACGGAATTGCGGTGCAGCTATAGAAATGAGCAATTTTGCGCGCTCAGGAAGGCTTTTCCCTCGTAGGTTTACTGCTCCATATTCTGTCACAACATAGTTTGTCTGGAAGCGTGTAGTGACCACTCCTGCGCCGGATGTAAGCACAGGTTTAATCTTGTTCAGACCCTTGTTTGTGGTTGACAACATAGCGAGGAATGACTTGCCTCCTTCGCTTCTTGAAGCGCCATATACAAAGTCATGCTGGCCTCCTATTCCGGAGAATATTTTTGTGCCTATTGAATCGGCGCAAATCTGTCCTGTGAGGTCAATTTCAAGGCATGAATTTATGGCCATGACATTCGGGTTTTGGGCAATTATAAACGGATTATTTGTCCATGCCACATCCTTGAAAACTATGTTCTGATTATAGTTCATATAATCATATAATTTTCTTGAGCCGAGAGCCAATGAGGCCACTGATTTTCCAGGCATAACTTTTTTCAGGCTGTTGTCGATTATTCCTTTTTCAAGGAGCGGCAACACACCGTCAGTCATAGCCTCTGTGTGGAGTCCGAGATGCTTATGGTTTTCAAGCGCTCTGATGACAGCATTAGGAATGCCTCCGACGCCTATTTGCAAGGTTGCACCGTCGGGTATGAACTCAGCTATGTAATTGCCAATTTTAATCTCCTTTTCTGTCGGTTCTGGAGTGGGCACTTCTACCAGCGGATCATCCACAACCACAGCTGCCGCAAGTTCTGAAATGTGTATTACAGGGTCGCCATAAGAGAATGGCATCGACTTATTGATCTGCGCAATCACTATATTTGCACATTCAACGGCTGCTGTAGCCACATCGGCCGACACTCCAAAACTAACATAGCCGTCTTTGTCAGGCTCGGAACAGTTGATTAAAGCCACGTCGACACGCCATGTGCCGTCTCGCATGAGAGATGGCACCTCTCCAAGGAAATGGGGAGTGGTGGCGCCGTATCCTTCGGCTATCCATTCGCGCACAGCGTTGCTGACAAAGAAGCTGTCAACAATGAAGGAGTCTTTAAACTCAGGCTTGCAATAAGGCGCAGGCCTTTTGCCCACGGCAAAGCCTGAATATAGGGTTACGTCTTTTAATTCATTGCCTCTTTTTGCAAGAGCGTCAACGAGAATCTCAGGGATTGACGTGCTGCCTTGAATATAGACATGATCGCCACTTTTTATGAGTTTTACGGCTTCTTCCGCAGTGGTGAATTTAGTGCTCATCGTTGAAGGCTTTTAAACGTTTTCCAAGATTCTCGAACGTATCGTCGTCTGAAATCATCGACACGCATACTCTAACGCCGTTTTGTTCACTGCCTGTGCATGGTAGAGAGATTGACGATATGCCGTGTCTCATCAATTCTTTCTGAAGAGTCTCACTGTCCATGTCTCTGTAGCCAGCAGTAAAGAAGAAGCCGTCAGAGATGTCGGAATCTCCATCCTTAGCATACACTATATGAAATCCGTTGTTCAAGAACAATTCCTTAAGCAGAGTTGCTCTTCTGCCATATTCTTTGCTGTCGGTCACGAAATCGAGTTCTCCGTCTGCAGCCTTGTTGAGCATTGCCGCCATGGCATACTGTGCAGAGTGGGCAGTGCCTGATGAAGCCGTGTACAGCACGCCGAAAATGTAAGCGTCGCCGAAAGACGGCATTTCATAGAAGCTCTCAAGCGCGGCATACCTGCGAGAATAGACAGATTCGCTCATGCACACCAATGCTATGCGCTGGCCAGCATAACTGAAAATCTTGGAGCCGGACACAAGAAGAACATAATTATCAGTGTATTTAGCCACTGTGGGAATAAATGGAGCCTCAAACGGCTTAGAGCAATCTTTGCGGAAGTCCATGCCGAGATAAGCGAGGTCTTCCATTACGATTACGTCATATTTTGTGGCGAGACGCCCGATAATCTCAAGTTCTTCTTCTGTGAAATTAGTCCAAGCCGGGTTGTTGGGATTGCTGTAAATCATCCCTGTCACATTGCCGGCTTTGAGTATGCTTTCTAATTTCTCTTCAAGTTTCTTGCCCCTGTATTCATAGATGTCGAAACTTACTGTATTCATTCCAAGAATCTTTGCCTGGTTTGGCTGCGCCGGGAATCCGGGATTGAATATCAGCATAGTGTCTTTTTCAGGCATTCTTTGTTTGAGCAGGAGCATCATTGTGAAGCTTCCTTGCATTGAGCCTACGGTTGGCACAATCCCTTTAGCAGGCACGTCAATGTCGAAGAATGCTTTCAGGAAGCGGCTGCCTGACTCTTTCAGAGCGGGTGTTCCGGAAATGTCAGGATACTTGTTGGCAATACCAGACCTGAGTGCCTCACATTCTGCCTCCACTCCTATTTGCTGAGCGGGCAAGCCCGGATTGCCTATCTCAAGATGTATAAACTTTTCGCCCGACTCTTTTTCAAGAGCAGCGGACAAAGAGCATATCTGCCTGATAGTCGCTGTTGTGAGATCGGCTATCTCCAGTCGCTTTATCACCTCTTTGAGGGTGTCTTGGCTGATTGGCAACATATCAATTGTCTTTTTTAAGATTTTGGGCAAATTCTCTACCGGCTCTGAAGGCTGCGATGTTGCTTTCTACAATCTTTTCGCCTTTAGCGCCAAACACTTTTCTGATGCCGTCTTCAATCTCTTCTGCGCCAATCTGAATGAAAGGTGACGCTGCTCCGAGAAGCACCATGTTAGATGAGCGCGGAGAGCCAAGATCTTTTGCCATCTTGTCCATGTCGAATGCCACTACATTATTGTGGCGGGCGAGTTCGGAGGCCATCTCTTCTTCCGTAGGATAGTTCTCTATGTTTACGAAAGGCATTGTGTTGGTCACAATCCATCCGTTAGGTTTGAGATAGGGAAGATAACGCATGGCTTCCATCGGTTCAAGCGACACAATGAGGTCAGCTCCTCCGATAGGAATAAGGTCAGATGCTATAGGCGCATCTGAAATGCGAAGATTTGACTGCACATCTCCGCCACGCTGGCTCATTCCGTGTACTTCTGCTTGTTTGATATGCAGATTTTCATCGAGAGCGGCAGTGCCGAGGATAGTTGCTATAGAAAGGATGCCTTGGCCGCCTACACCGGCAAGCACAATATCAGTTTTCATAAAATAGATTCTTAATGTTGAAAAATAAATGATTGCAACGGTGCTGTTGGCTTATTTCTTGGCCGATGCATGACGGCGGGCAGTCTGTATGCACTCACGTCTTGAGATGATAACAGAGAGACCCTTGTAGTCAATTTCCTCTTTAAACAATTTCTTCATTTCTTCTACATTCTTAGGCAATGAGTCGATTGTGCGCATGTGTTTCGGGTCAGCGCCGAGGCCGAGGCATATGTCCTCAAGTTTGCCGGTGCCTTGTGAATCCTGACCTCCGGTCATGCCGGTTGTGAGGTTGTCAGAAATAATCACGGTTATCGGAGAATTCTCATTGATGGCATCAAGAAGGCCTGTCATTCCTGAGTGTGTGAATGTAGAGTCGCCGATAATTGCCACAGCCGGGTGCTGGCCTGCGTCGGCAGCGCCTTTAGCCATTGTTATGGAGGCTCCCATGTCGACGCAAGTGTCGATGGCATTGAATGGGGAAAGGAATCCGAGTGTGTAGCAGCCTATGTCGCCGAACACTTTTGGTGACTCATAATTCTCAAGAGTTTCGTTGAGTGCCTTATACACGTCACGGTGTCCGCAACCCTGGCAAAGAGCCGGCGGGCGAGGACGAGTGATCTGAGACTCGCCTTTGGGTTCGGTTGTTTCAAAACCGCATTCTTTCCCTTTGATGACTTTCATGGCTTTGGCAACCTCATCAGGTGTGAGTTCTCCGGTGCGTACAACTTCTCCGGTTAATTTGCCATATATTTTGCGAGGAGTTGAGTTGAGTTCTCCACGAAGTTTTTTCTCGATAACGGGCTGACCTTCTTCAAGCACAAGAATTGATTTGCACTCGTCGAAAAGTCTGTTAAGGAGTTGAGTAGGTATGGGATATTGTGAAATTTTGACAACCGGGAATGGGATTCCTTCGGGATACAGCTCCTGAAGATAGTTCCAGGCAATGCCGCTCACTACGATGCCGAGCGATTTGTCGGATGCGTCCTTATAGAAATTGAATGGAGAATTGTCAGAATCCTTCTGCAAATTCATATAATCTTCAATAAGACGCTTGTTGCGTTGGCGGGATATTGCCGGCATGAGCACCCATTGCTTTGGAGAAGCCGGGTAGTGAAGTTTGTTTTCAGGCAGCGGGGTGTCATCGAATTCAACTACAGCTCTTGAGTGGCTGAGTCGGGTGACGAGGCGAACCATTACAGGTATTCCCGCTTTCTCAGAAAGTTCAAAGCCATAACGAGCCATGTCGTATGCTTCTTGCTGGTTAGACGGCTCAAGCACGGGTATCATAGCGAAGTCGGCATAGAATCGAGAGTCCTGTTCATTCTGAGAACTGTGCATGGAAGGGTCGTCAGCAGCGATTACCAACAGGCCACCGTTAGCGCCAGTCATGGCGGAATTAACAAACGGGTCGGCTGCCACATTCACTCCCACATGTTTCATCGACACTATGGCTCTTTTCCCGCAGAACGACATGCCCAGTGCTTCCTCTACAGCCGTCTTTTCGTTTGACGACCAGTGGGAATGTATGTTTCTTTCTTTTGTCACAGGGTGGCTTTGTACAAATTCAAGCACTTCTGTAGATGGTGTTCCCGGGTAGGCATAGGCTCCCGACAGTCCGGCGTTGATTGCTCCAAGTGCAAGAGCTTCATCGCCGAGTAGAAGGCGTTTGTTACTTTTCATTGTGTTAGTATTAGATTGTTGCGCCGTTATTTGTTAAAAATGTGACAATTGTCTAATTTTAACAATGGCGAATGTGAAATTTTTGGAGTTTTGTATTTGCAAAAATAAGAAAAAAATGTTGTTATCACAAATAATTGATACAAAAATTATGCGTTTCTGTGTTATTTACCCTGATAGTCAATATTTGATTTCTTGGTATGGGTAACTTCGGTTTTTTTTCTTAATTTTGTGGTTCGTAATAATAAAATGATTATGGTCAAATCTAAGAATATTTTGGCAACAGGTCTGTTGCTTTTTTCATCTGTGTCTGCATTGGCTTGGGGCCAGAAGGGTCATGATACAACCGCTTTCATTGCAGAAAACCACCTCACTCCTATCACGCGGGCTGTGGTTGATGAACTGTTAAACGGCAAGTCGATGGTGTATTATTCCAATTGGCTTGACAATGCTTCGCACACACCAGAATACGCCTACTCAAAAACCTGGCATTATAAAAACATAGACAAGGATGTCAGATTTGAAGATGCCCCACTCCTTGAAAGCGGGGATATTGTGAGGGCATTGCAACAGCAGGTGGATGTCCTTTCCGATGCGGATGCCACTAAAGAACAAAAGCAGCTCTCCCTTATGATGGTGATTCATCTTCTCGGCGACATCCATCAGCCCATGCATATCGGTCACGCCTCTGATCTTGGAGGAAACCGCTGGACTGTGAACTATTTCGGCAGGGACACAAATCTTCATTCTGTGTGGGACAGTTCTTTGCCGGAATCTGCTCATAAATGGAGTTATACGGAATGGCAGCGAGAAGTTGACCGTGCCACTCCTCAAGAGGTTGAAACTATCTTGAATGGTGGAAACCCTGAATCATGGGCAAAAGAAACCTTTGACATTTGCACAGACGTTTATGATTCCACACCGGAAGGAACCAAAATCAGTTATGACTACATTGCTAAATGGACTCCTGTTGTAGAGCAGCAGTTTCTTAAAGGTGGCCTGCGTCTTGCCGATCTTCTCAACTCTGTGTTCGATCCGTATTACGAGCCTAAAAACTCAGTCGTCAAAAAGTAATATTTTTAGATTTGGCAACCACGGATTTTTCGTTTGAGTCTTTTCCGAAATTGAATCTTCCTCCTGTAGAATTACGTGTGAATCGAGAAGGAGGCATTTTGAAAGTGTATGATTCCTTGAGAAAAAAGTTTGTGGCGCTTACTCCAGAAGAGTTTGTGCGGCAACATTTTGTGTCGTGGCTTATCTCCTCGTTGCATTATCCGCCGTCGTTGATGGCAAATGAAATAGGAATAGATCTTAACGGCACAAAAAAACGATGTGACTCTGTAGTGTTCAATCCGGACGGCACTCCTCTAACGATTGTGGAATATAAGGCTCCTGATGTGAAAATCACGCAGCAGGTGTTTGAGCAGATAGCAAGATACAATATTGTGCTCAAAGCGCGTTATCTTGTGGTTTCAAACGGATTGAATCATTATTGCTGTGTAATGGACTATAAGAATGATTCCTACCAGTTTATTCCTGCAATTCCTGATTATAGAGAAATGAAATACAATCTTAATCAAAATTGAATCTAAGATGCAAGAGCAACCTGATTATAATTATCTTGATCTTTTAAATCCTCAGCAGCGGGAAGCAGTGGTTTATAAAGACGGCCCTGCTCTGGTTATTGCCGGAGCGGGATCCGGCAAAACAAGGGTGCTGACGTATAAGATAGTAGACCTCATACGCAATGGCTATGAGCCTTATCGCATTCTTGCGTTGACATTCACGAATAAGGCGGCAAGAGAAATGAAGGAGCGAATCACTTCGATTGTAGGTGAAAGAATTGCTTCCAGGCTTTGGATGGGCACATTTCATTCAATATTTCTCAGGATATTGCGCCGTCATGCTGAAGAGATAGGCTTTAAAAGCGGTTTTACAATATATGACACTGCTGACAGCCGCTCTCTTATCAAGATGATTGTGAAGGATATGGGGCTTGACGAAAAGGCATACAAGCCGGCCTCTATTGCTTCCGCCATTTCAAATGCCAAGAATGCTATGGTCACACCTGAGCAATATATTCTTGACAGAGATAATTATGAATCAGACCGGAAAGCCAAAAGACCGCTTACCGGAGAAATATACCGGACTTATTGCGAACGGTGCAAGGTGTCGAATGCAATGGATTTTGATGACATACTTGAGTATATGAACTTGCTGATGAGGGATTTCCCGGATGTTCGTCGCCATTATCAGGAGTTTTTTCGTTATATTCTGGTAGATGAATATCAGGATACCAATTTTGCGCAGCATCTCATAATCTCGCAGCTTACGGGAACTCAGAATCGTTTGTGTGTGGTTGGAGACGATGCCCAAAGCATATACTCATTCAGGGGGGCGGATATAAATAATATCCTTACTTTGGAGAGACGCTATCCGGGGCTTAAAATCTTCAAACTTGAGAGGAATTATCGTTCCACTCAAAATATTATTGACGCGGCAGGAAGCCTTATTTCTAAAAACACGCGCCAGATGAAGAAAAACGTTTTCAGCGAAAACGACAAAGGAGAGCCTATAGCGGTTGTTAAGACATATAGCGATATGGAAGAGGCATTTATGGTGGCAAACATGATTAGCAAGTCAAAGTTCACAAATCATGACAGCTATGATGAGTATGCCGTGCTGTATCGCACTAATGCGCAGTCTCGTGTCTTGGAGGAGTCTTTAAGGAAACGGAACATTCCATATCGCATATATGGCGGCCTTTCATTCTATCAACGAAAGGAAGTGAAAGACATGATTGCGTATTTCCGTCTGAGTGTCAATCCTGATGATGACGAGGCTCTTAAGAGAGTGATCAACTATCCGGCTCGGGGAATCGGCGAGACCACACTCAAAAAACTGCATTCTTCCGCCTCGGAAAACGGTAAAAGCATATGGCAGGTCATTACATCGTTCGATTTAAAATCTGTTGGATTAAATGCGGGAACTGTCGGTAAGATTGCCGGGTTCAGAAATCTCATTCAGGAATTTATAGATGACAACGTTTCCGGTTCAAACGCGTTTGAATTAGGGCAGTTGATTTATAACCGCACAGGGATTCTTACTTTGCTTGCTCATGATTCCACACCAGAGAGCATAAGCCGTCAGGAAAACCTTTCGGAAATCATAGCTGGTCTGAAAGATTTTGTCGACATCAGGGAACAGACCGGAGAGGGAGATGTCGACATGCGAGCGTTCCTGTCAGAGGTTATGCTTGCTACAGACCAGGATGAGAAAGATGATGACAACCTGCCGAAAGTCACACTCATGACAGTTCATGCGGCAAAAGGGTTGGAATTTAAGCATGTGTATGTGGTAGGTGTAGAAGAGGATTTGTTCCCTTCTTCAATGAGCCAGGATTCGTTGGCTCAGGTTGAGGAAGAGAGGAGGCTCCTTTACGTGGCGATTACGAGAGCAAAGTCTACTTGCACCCTAACTTATGCCGGAAGTCGTTTTCGCAACGGCCAGACTGTTCTGACAAGTCCGTCGCGTTTTCTTGGTGATATTGACACACGCTTTTTGCACCTTCAGCTGTCGAGCAATATCTCAGAAGAAACAGGAAGTTTTGTAAATCCTCTTAAAAGCTATAAAAACTATAATAGCGTGGCGTCAGCCAAGCCTTTATATTCTAATGCCGGGGCGAGTGCGGCGCGTTCTTCAGGAATGAAAAAACTAAGTTCCATCTCCTCTGCTCCAGGAATCAAGCCGCAGCACACGGCATCAGAACTTTCGCCGGGAAGTATTATTGTTCATGATAAACTTGGACGCGGCACAGTTGTAAAGATTGACTCACTTTCGGGAGAAGACACGATAACTGTTGATTTCGGAGTGATTGGAATCAAGAAACTTTTATTAAAGTTTGCCAAGTTTTCAATCGTAAAAAAATAGTAGATAATGATACCAACACCATATTATATTGTGTATGAAGAGCGTCTTCGCAGAAACTTGTCGTTGATAAAGAGAGTAAGTGAAGAGGCCGATGTAAAGATAATTATGGCCTTTAAGGCCAATGCCTTGTGGAAAACGTTTCCGGTAATTGCCGAATATGTCAGTGCCTCGACAGCTAGTTCGCTCAATGAGATGCAGCTATCACTTGATTGTCTTGGCAACGAAGTCCATGCCTATTGTCCGGTCTATACTGAAAGTACATTCCCGAAGTTTCTTGAGGGCAGCAGTCATGTAACTTTTAACTCGCTTGCTCAGTTTAATAAGTTTTATCCTCAGGTGGCAAAGCATAATGAAGAGCATCCCGACCGAAAGGTGAGCTGTGGCCTTAGGGTGAATCCAAGATGCAGCGTGATTGAAACAGACATATATAATCCCTGTGTGCCCGGAAGCCGTTTTGGGGTTAATGCCTCCGATTTGCCGGAAGAACTGCCCGAGGGGCTTGAAGGCTTCCATTTTCATGCCCTTTGCGAATCATCAAGTTATGATCTTGAAAAAGTGCTTGTTGCGTTAAAGTCTCAGTTCGGGAAATGGTTGCCTAAGTTGAAATGGCTGAATATGGGAGGAGGTCATCTGATGACTCGTAAAGATTTCGATGTAAAGCATCTTGTGTCGTTATTGCAGGTGATGCATAAAGACTATCCGGAGCTTTCCCTTATAATGGAGCCCGGAAGTGCCTTTACATGGCAGACGGGAGACCTTGTTACGGAGGTGCTTGACGTTGTTGAGGATTCAGGAATAAAGACGGCTATAATAGATGCTTCATTTGCATGCCATATGCCGGATTGCCTTGAGATGCCTTATCGTCCTGCAATAGCTGAAGCTGATGATGATGCGGGTGAAGATGCTTTTGTCTATCGGCTGGGTGGCAATTCCTGTCTTAGCGGCGATTATGTGGGTGATTGGAAGTTTCACTCTCCGCTTGAACCGGGACAGCGTCTCACGCTTCTTGATATGAATCATTATACCACTGTCAAGACCAATATGTTTAACGGCATACAGCATCCGTCAATCTGGTTTAAGCCAATTGATGGAGACGCGGTTTTGTTGCGGGAGTTTACATATGAAGATTATAAAAGCAGGATGGATTGACATCCAGTAAATGAAATAAAGACAATAGGAGGCTTCTGGAAAAGGAGCCTCCTATTGTCTTTATTTGAGGAATAGAGATGTTTAACACATATTAAAAGGCAATTCTGCCTTTTTGTGCCTGTTGCACCATTTTCGAGCCAGGCACAAGATATATTTCAAGCCTGCGGTTTTTGTCACGATTGTCCATTGAGTCATTGGGGCGCAAAGGCATGTCGTCGCCTAATGCGTATGAGAACAGATAGCGTGTATCTGAACCTGAATTGTCAAACCAGTCAAAGACTGCGTTTACACGATCAATGGTAAGTTGCTCGCGATAAGGCTCAGACCCGGTATTGTCTGTGTGCATCACAAGCATAACCCGATACATGTCCGGCTCCTTTAGATATCGTCTAATAGGCGTCAGATATTCAGATGCAGACTGCTTTAACTCCGTCATATTTGGCCCGAAAAGCAAATGTGCCGGGATTGTAATTAGAAGAACCTCTTTATTGCGGTAAGCTTCAACTGTGCACTCTCCTTTCGGGTTATATTTTCCGTTGAGCAAGCGGCTCTTCCCCTCCTTAGTCTGAAACTTTTGAATGAGTTCCGAAGCCTTGCCGACATCAACTGAATTAAGCATTTCGATAAAGTCGAGATCGTCAAGAGCCTCGATACGTTGGTCGGAGGACGTTTCGGCTGTTGCCGTCAGCGATGCTTTCCCCTTTTTGTCAGCAGCATTTGAAGCGACTGAGGGTATGCTAAAAACTATTCCTGATGCTATCAGGGTGTTACACAAAATCTTCCAAAGACTCTTCATATTCCAATTCTGCTTTAACGACAAGTTCCACGTCTTTTGTGTCCATAACAAGGTCTTTGTCGTTTTTCACTTGTTTCTTTACATAAGCGGTAAGCTCTTCGGGGTCAAGCTGCTCCTCTTCAGTCTCTTCTGCACTGAGCGATAGAAAGCCTTTTGATTCATAATAGTCCCAGATAATGTCGATGATATAGAGAATCTCGTCATCATCATATTTGTCACTTATTTCTTTCGGAAGATTGGCGCGAATGAATTTCAGGGCCATGTCTTCGTCAAATGTGTATTGACTGTCTTCCATAATCAAATGTTTTTATTATTTATCTTGTTTCTTGTTCAGATTTATCAGCCCGTCAGGGAGATTCATCCTTATAACTTTACTGTCATCACAAATTTCTGAGATAAACTCATCTACAGCCGGAATATACACGGTGTCGCCGTCATCAGTTGTAACAATGAAGAGCAGATTGTCGGTTGACGAGTCGATGGAATCAATTTTGCCGATAAGTGAATCAGAAGAGTCGTCCACTATAGAATATCCCACAAGATCGTCTTCATCCATCATTTCCTCTTCATCAAGATTGAGAAATGGCCCAAGCTGAGCCTTTATAGCATAGATTGCTTTATTTACAAAAGGTTTAGCTTCGTTTTCACTGTCTATCCCGTCAAGTTTAATAAGATATGACATTGTGCCTTTTGGCCTTATGGAAGAAGCGTAATATGGCACAAAAATACCGTCAGTGTCAACAACAATGGCATTCCCTTCGGCTATATAGTCAGGATCAATGTCAAGGAGAGCGTTAAGTTCCCCTTTTAAAGCGTGGGTTTTCTGGAATTTTCCCACTTCGCTTATGTCATTTTTCAATATCATGGGTAATGTCTTATTATAGGATAATTATGTGGCGGCCATGGCGTATTTACAGAAAAACCGGTTCTTAATCTTCGCTTCTCAATATTTTGGCGCCGAGGCAGTTGAGACGTTCGTCGATTTTCTCATATCCACGGTCGATCTGATTGATATTTTGGATTCTGCTTGTGCCTTTAGCTCCCAAAGCGGCAATCAGCATGGCAATTCCGGCTCGGATGTCGGGCGAAACCATGTTGGTGGCGTGCAGGGAATTAAACTTCCCTGAGCCGATCACAGCTGCACGGTGTGGATCGCAAAGTATTATGCTTGCACCCATGTCGATAAGTTTGTCAACAAAGAAAAGCCGGCTCTCAAACATTTTCTGGTGTATGAGCACGCTCCCTTTTGCCTGTGTTGCCACGACAAGGAATATGCTTAATAAATCAGGCGACAACCCGGGCCATGGTGCATCAGCAAATGTCATTATTGACCCATCCATGAAGGTTTCTATTTCATATATTGACTTTTGATTTACTCTTATGTCGTCACCTTCGATAATAATATCTACTCCAAGTCGGCTGAATGCATCCGGCATTATGCCCAAGTCTGAAATCCCTACATTTTTCAATGTGATGTCGGAGCCGGTCATTGCTGCCACACCTATAAAACTGCCAACCTCAATCATGTCGGGCAACATCTTGTGAGACGTGCCTCCAAGTTCTTTGACACCATGTATGGTGAGTAGATTTGAACCTATGCCTTCAATTTTAGCCCCCATTCTTGACAGCATCTTGCAGAGTTGCTGTATGTATGGTTCGCATGCGGCGTTATAGATAGTTGTTGTGCCTTGTGCCAGCACGGCCGCCATTATTATATTGGCTGTGCCTGTCACTGAGGCTTCGTCAAGGAGCATGTAGCATCCTTTGAGGCCGCCCGGAGCAGTGATGTGATAGCATTTGTCTTCACTTTCATAATCAAATTTGGCTCCGAGTTTCTGCCAGCCGAGAAAATGAGTGTCAAGCCTTCGTCTGCCAATTTTATCGCCTCCCGGTTTGGGTAATATCGCTTTGCCGAATCTTGCCAGCAAGGGGCCGACAATCATCACAGACCCTCTCATAGACTGGGCTTTTTTGCGAAACTCTTCAGTGTTCATGTATGAAAGATTGATAGAGCTTGCCTCAAAACTTACAGTGTGAGAGTCGATATGTTCGGTTCTTACCCCCAGGTCTTCAAGCAGGGATATGAGGTTGCGGATGTCGGCGATGTCAGGAATATTACACACCGTCACCTTTTCCGGAGTCAGAAGCGTGGCACAAATTATTTCAAGAGCCTCATTTTTTGCGCCTTGAGGGGTTATGGTGCCTTTTAGTCTGTGTCCCCCTTCTACAATCAGTGAACTCATAGTATCAGTTTAAGTTTAGTTATTTCTTTTTCTTTTTGTTTTTCCCATTTGAAGCCGGCGATGCGTCAATATATTCGTTAAGACGATAAGAACCGGAATCAATCAGAATTTTTCCCTTAGAGATTTCAGCAATATCGGCAAATACTTTTTCGTCGCTCACATTTTCGGGATTGTGAATCAATAATAATTTTTTCATTTGGTTGGCAACAAGGAAAATCAACTGGTCTTTTTCAACACAGTTTTCCATGTCGGCCACTTTTATAATCATTTCCTGAATGTTTTTCCCATAATGGCGATAACGGTTAAGATTAGAATTGTAGGGTATCTTTGAAGGTGTGGGAGAGAGTTGGTCTTTGTCGATAACTTCGCAAGGAAAATCTATGTCGAGCTCGAATTTCGACATTATATTGATGTGATCCCATATTTTCTGGCGATTCCCTTTCTCTCCCACAATCGAAGGGAAGAGAGTGGCCATGACGTCGGCTATGGCATAGGCGCAACGTGTGCGTTCCTCTTTGTCTTCAATCATGACACAGTGGTCGATAAGTCTTTGTATGTTCCGACCATATTCGGGAAGAACAAGTATTGCTTCGGATGTATTGTATGGTATCATTATGAATAGTCTTGTTTATGAATTTATGACTTTGTTTTTTGGTATGGTGGTTTGATACTCCTTAAGATAATTTGGAGTGGCATATGCCACATCTATAAAACGTTTTTCACGCAGATATTTCTCAGACAATGCCATCATATCTCTGGCGTGAGGCATGATTTCTCCGAGCCATTCAGCGTTGTCACCGCCATATAGATTTTGGAATTTTGTGGAACCGTCGCCAAGGAATATCACTTTTCTTTCATTATAAAGCGATTTGAATGAATCCTCATCAAGAATTACCGGACCCTCTTTTATAACATCCTCAAGCGAGAAGTTAAAAGCGCCGGTGAAAACTTCCATTCTGCGAGCGTCAACCATCGGCACAATTATTTCGTCGCCCTCCCAATCCATGCTTCTGAACATCGCTTTGACTGCGAGGATTTGAAGGGTAGAGATTCCAATCAAAGGCACGTCAAGACTGAAAGCCAACCCTTTTGCCAAAGACAGGCCGATTCTTAATCCTGTGTAGGATCCGGGACCGAGACTCACAGCCACTGCGTCGAGTTTTTCTCCTTTCCGGTGAAGTTCCCCCATACATTTTTCTACAAAGGGGGCAAGTTTCACCGCGTGGTTCATGCCTTCGGAGTCTTCAAGTTGAAATTCCACACACCCATCTTTTGTCAGCGCAACGCTGCATATTTTGGATGATGTCTCTATATTGAGTATGTTAGCCATTAGTTTTCAGTTTTTGTTTGTTGTGATACGCTTCAACACATCTTTGACCGTCTATTGCAGCCGACACAATTCCTCCTGCATATCCGGCTCCTTCCCCTGCCGGATATAGGTTCTCGATTGTGACGTGTGAAAGTGATTCATTGTCGCGAGGTATTCTCACAGGGCTTGATGTGCGCGACTCTAATCCCACCATTAGTGCCTCTTTGGAAAGAAAACCTTTGCAGCGCCGATTAAACGCTTTGAATCCTTCTTTGAGTCTCTCTGCTATTTCAGGAGGCAGAAGTTTGTCGAGTCTGGCAGAATGTGTGCCGGCGGGATACGAGCTTCGGGGAAGGGTGTCTGATAATTTGCCTGTAATGAAATCAGTCATTCTTTGGGCTGGAGCATTGATTGAATTGCCAGAAGCCTTGAAAAACTCGTCCTCCAAAGACTCCTGTAAGGCCAGCATCTCCAATTGCCCATGTTCTTCAAACCCTGGTATGTCTCCCGGATGAAGCTCTACAACCATTCCGGAATTTGACCATTGGCTTGCACGCGCGGATGCCGACATGCCGTTCACAACTGATTGTGACGGGCCGGACATGGCGGGCACCACTACTCCGCCGGGACACATGCAAAAAGAATAGACTCCTCTCCCATTAATTTGAGTCACAAAATTATATTCTGCGGCAGGCAGGTACTTGCCCCTCCCCTCATTTGAATGATATTGCAGACAGTCGATAAGGTGTTGAGGATGTTCGAGCCTCACTCCCATTGCCAGTCCTTTAGCTTCAATCTTAATGTTCCTTTCATTAAGCAAACGATACACATCCCTTGCAGAATGGCCGGTGGCAAGCACAACCGGTCCGCATAATTTTTCGCCGTTCTCAAGAATGATGCCGGTTGCCTTGTCTCCTGTGAGAATAATGTCGGTCATTTTTGTGCCGAATCTCACTTCTCCGCCACATTTTTCAATCGTGGAGCGAATGTTCTTGATGATTCCGGGAAGTTTGTCGCTTCCTATATGTGGATGTGCATCGATAAGAATGTCGGCAGAGGCTCCGTGCTGGTGAAGAATTTGAAGAATCTCGGAAACGTTTCCTCTTTTTTTGCTTCGGGTAAAAAGTTTGCCATCGCTGTATGCTCCGGCTCCACCTTCTCCAAAACAATAGTTTGATTCAGGGTCAACTTTCCCGTCCTTGCTTATTTTTGCAAGTTCCACTCTGCGCGTGTCTACATCATGCCCTCTTTCCACAACAATAGGTCTCATGCCTAATTCAATTGCTTTCAATGCGGCGAACAGACCTGCCGGCCCGGCTCCTACAATAATTATGGACTGAGCGTCTGCTGCTACCCTTTCATATCTTACAGGATTCAGAAGGGGTGTGACGACACTGTCGTCGCCGGTGGCAACTCTTACAGTGATGTTTACTTTCACCATCTTTTGTCGGGCATCGATTGAACGGCGAACGATGCGAAGATCGTTTATGTCTTTTTCCGTCACACCTTTTGCCATTGCCAATTCTTTTTTAAGCAACGACACAGTGGCTGCGGTTTTAGGGGTCACTCTCAGAGAAATGTCTTCAATCATTCCTGTATTTTATCTTTTCAAATTGCAAATATAACTCTAATTTCGCGAAATTTCCTTAAATTTGTGCGAAATTATCAATCTTCAAATTTTACAGGCAATGACTCAAATAAGAAATATCGGTTTTTTGTTCGACCTTGACGGTGTGTTAATCGACAGTGAAAAAGAGTATTCCAGAATGTGGGCACAGGTCAACAGGGAGTATCCCAGCGGCACGGATTCGCTTGAAGTTGTTATCAAGGGGTGTACGCTCGATAAGATCCTTGCCGACCATTATCCCGACTGCGATATGCAGGAAAAGGTTGTCAGTCGTCTGTATGAGCTTGAGAAGAAAATGAAGTATGATTACATGCCTGGGGCACAGAGGTTGCTATTGGCATTGAAAGATATGAACGTGCCTATGGCTTTGGTGACAAGCAGCAATGAAGTAAAGATGGCTCATCTCAAGGAAGAGCTTCCTGAATTGAGAGACATGTTTGATTTCGTGGTAACTGCCGATTTGATAACAAAGTCAAAGCCCGATCCCGAAGGGTATCTGCTTGGAGCAAAAAAAATTGACAAGGACATAAGAAACTGTGTTGTATTTGAGGATTCGCTGCAGGGTGTGAAAGCCGGGCAAAATTCAGGCGCATATGTAATAGGAGTGGCAGGCACATTGCCGCGCGATGTCTTGGCTCCATATGCAGACAGGGTTGTTGACTCGATGGAGGAAATAGATGTGGTTGATTTGATAAACCTGCTTGGCTCCAGATGAACAATAATATCCCGATGGCAGAACGGCTTCGTCCCATGTCGTTAGATGACTATATAGGGCAGAAGCATTTAGTGGGAGAAAGCGGCATTATCCGGAAAATGATAGATTCCGGACGCATCAACTCATTTATTTTATGGGGCCCTCCGGGAGTTGGCAAGACTACCCTCGCAAAAATAATTGCGAGAACAACGGAGGCTTCATTTTTCACGCTGAGCGCCGTTACATCAGGAGTGAAAGACGTGAGGGAAGTGTTTGACAGATGCAAGAGCGAGGCTTCAAGCATGTTCTCAACGGTGCGCCCTATTCTATTTATCGACGAAATTCATCGTTTCAATAAATCTCAGCAGGATTCTCTACTCGGAGCTGTTGAGCAGGGAGTGGTGACACTTATCGGCGCCACTACAGAAAATCCTTCTTTTGAAGTTATAAGGCCGCTCCTCTCGCGAGCGCAGGTCTACACACTGAAGCCTCTTGATACAGAAGATTTAGACACCTTGTTGTCTCGCGCAATTAATGCCGACCCTATTTTGAAAGGGCGTAAAGTTGAGGTAAGGGAGAAAAGCGCGCTATTCCGTTTTTCAGGCGGCGATGCCCGCAAACTTCTCAACATACTCGACTTGATCGAGCAGTCTACTCCGTCTGCCGACACTGTGGTCATTGATGACGCCACAGTGATAGAGAGACTCCAGGAGAACCCTGCAACATACGACAGAAACGGGGAGTTGCATTATGACATTATATCTGCATTCATAAAATCTGTAAGGGGCAGCGATCCCGACGCAGCGGTTTATTGGCTTGCAAGGATGGTGGCCGGAGGCGAGGATCCTGAGTTTATTGCCAGACGGCTTGTTATTCTTGCAGCAGAGGATATTGGCCTTGCAAATCCGAATGCGCTTCTTCTTGCAAATGCCACTTTTGATGCCTTGAAAAAGATAGGCTGGCCTGAAGGCCGGATAATACTTGCGGAATGTGCCGTGTATCTGGCAAATTCACCCAAAAGCAATTCCGCCTATATGTCGATTGCAGCGGCACTGGATGCCGTGGAAAAGACAGGTAATCTCTCGGTGCCACTTCATTTGAGAAATGCTCCGACAAAACTGATGAAAGACCTCGGATATCATGAAGGATATAAATATGCCCATGACTACAGTGGAAATTATGTGGCACAACAATATCTTCCGGATAATCTTGCCGGGGCACGGTTCTGGCATCCTTGCGACAATCCGCAAGAGGCCAGAATGTGGGAGCGTCTTGAGCGTTTGAAGGGTCAAAAAGACATTTATAAACCTTGAAAACCTCAAAAAACAGATAAATCTTATGTGAAAATACAAAAAAACAGATAAATCTTATGTGAAAATACAAAATTAGGGTTGAATTATTTTGTCAGAATGAATAAAACCACTAAATTTGCCTCAACTAAATCAATAATACTTTAAATTCATGAAAAAGCACAATTTCTATGCTGGCCCCAGCATCATGAGCCAGTTCACTATCGAGGAAACCGCAAAGGCGGTGCATAATTTTGCAGACATGGGTCTTTCGATCCTTGAGATTTCTCACCGCAGCAAGCAGTTCCAGGCTGTAATGGACGAGGCAGTTGCTCTTTTCAAGGAGCTTCTCGAAATTCCTGAAGGATACAGCGTGCTCTTCCTCGGTGGCGGTGCAAGCCTCCAGTTCGCAATGGTGCCTATGAACATGCTCGCCAAGAAGGCTGCATATCTCGACACCGGTGTGTGGGCAAACAAGGCCATCAAAGAAGCCAAACTTTTCGGCGACATCGACGTTGTGGCCTCTTCTAAAGATAAAAACTATACCTATATTCCCAAGGACTTCACCGTGCCCGGAGATGTAGATTATTTCCACTACACATCAAACAACACAATCTACGGCACTGAGATTCGTAAGGATCCCGAAGTTGGGGTGAGAATGATTTGCGACATGAGTTCCGACATTTTCAGCCGTCCGGTAGACATCGCAAAATATGATCTCATCTATGGTGGCGCTCAGAAGAACCTTGCACCTTCAGGCGTGACTTTCGTGATTGTTAAGGACGAAGCTCTCGGCCATGTTGACCGCGTGATTCCTACAATGCTCGACTATCGCACTCACGTGAAGAAGGGCTCTATGTTCAACACTCCCCCGGTGCTCCCCATCTATTCTGCTCTTCAGACTCTGAAATATTACAAGAGCCTCGGCGGTATCCGCGCAATCGAGAGGATGGACATGGATAAGGCTGAAGTGCTTTACAATGCTATTGACGGAAGCAAGATGTTTGTTGCTACTGTTCCTAATCATGAGGATCGTTCTATCATGAACGTATGCTTCGTTATGAAGCCCGAATATAAGGAACTCGAGAAAGACTTCATCGATTTCGCTACAGAGCGTGGCATGATGGGTATCAAGGGTCATCGCGACGTTGGTGGTTTCCGTGCTTCTCTCTACAATGCTCTCCCAATGGAAAGCGTTGAGGCTCTCGTGGCTGCAATGAAAGAGTTTGAGGCTAAACACTAATAATTAATATCCACTTCCTATAAAAATCATAAGGCTGCTCCATTCTCTTTGGAGCAGCCCATATAAAATCAAAAGGATATCATGAAAATTCTTGTTTTCACTGAAAAGCCGTTCGCACCTGCTGCTGTTAAGGCGATAGCTGATGTAATCAATGCTTCCGGCAATGAAATGATGCTTGTGGAAAAAGGCACTCGCGCAGACCTTCTTGAAGCAGTTAAGACTGCTGAAGGGCTTATCGTGCGTAGCGATATTATCGATGCCGAGGTGATGAATGCCGCTCCGGAACTTAAAGTTATTGTTCGCGCCGGTGCAGGCTATGACAATATCGACCTTCAGGCCGCCACAAATCATGGCATTTGTGTTATGAACACTCCTGGTCAGAACTCTAATGCAGTGGCTGAGCTTGTGTTCGGCATGATGGTGATGATGTGTCGCAACCAGTATAATGGCACCTCCGGTTCTGAACTTAAAGGGAAGTCTTTGGGTATCTATGCGTTTGGCCAGGTTGGTAGAAATGTGGCACGTATAGCTAAAGGTTTCGGCATGAAAGTGCAGGCTCTCGACGTGTTTGTTTCGGATGAGGCTATGGAGGCAGAAGGCGTTACACCGGTTCACGATGTAAATGAACTTTTCTCACAGAATGATTTCGTATCGCTTCATATTCCTGCCACTCCTCAGACCAAGAATTCGATCGGTTATGACCTCGTGACCAAAATGCCTAAGAATGGTGTGCTGGTTAACACTGCAAGAAAAGAAGTTATCGACGAAGATGGTCTCATGAAAGCTCTCGAAGAGCGCACAGACATTCGCTATGTGAGTGACATCAAGCCTGCCGCTGCCGAAGAGTTTGAAAAGAGATTTGGCGCACGTGTATTCTTTACTCCCAAAAAGATGGGTGCTCAGACTGCAGAAGCTAATTTCAATGCCGGTGTAGCCGCTGCAGAGCAGTCAATAGCATATCTTAAAGATGGCTGGAACAAATTCCAGGTAAATAAATAGGGTGTTCAGTTCTATGTTCTCATTTTTGAATCAAAAATCATGAGTGAATAGCCATAAGTTCCTGATATACA
>VSPM01000149.1 GCA_009775365.1 Muribaculaceae bacterium | reverse complement strand
TTTTTTTCATCGAATAACGAAACAATGAGAAAAAACAATTAAATTTGCATCGTCATCTGAGGTCTACAGGCTTGAGGGAACTCGCCTCAGACACACTCAGCGAAACACTACCGTACCGGCAGACCCGAAATCTTTGGCAGGTTGCAATATTTCGCTTTTTTGACCATTGTAGAGTGATAATGCTTCAATATTATCAAGGGAAAACTGACCTAAATCTATTTGACCGTTCTGTGCATTTCCGAGTTCCACTCCATCATAAACAACACCCGTATGGTTTGTGCCCATAGACCGAATATTGACGGTTTTAATTCCGCCAACTCCACCATAATCTTTTACTTGAACACCCGAAAAATAACGCAAGGCATCCGCAACACTGTTGCTGTTCAAACGGTGGAGTTCCTTTCCCGACAATGTCTGTGCAGGGATAATGTCATCAGCGGGCTTTCGCGCAGTTACCACGACCTCATCCAATTGTCTGGAAAGAGTGTCTAGTGGAGTATCGCCAAAAGCCTCTAAAGGGATTAAGCTAAGTATTGCTGTTGAAAGCAATAGATATTTCATACTTCAAGTTTGAAGGTTAATACTCAGAAAAAATTCCCGTCTGCGTACTAATAGAATGTACACAGACGGGAGTATGGATTAACCTCTAAACGAGTGTAGAAATTACTTTGAATCCGCTTATAGAAGCGGCAACCTGCCCATAGTCCCGTAGGCACATTCATGTTTTACGGCAATGGCAGGTATTCTGACTCATCCCAATCTATCACGCCTTCTCAAGACTAAATAGTCTCAATGACATAGTGCAATAGACTTTGGTACAGGATTCACAGCAGCGGGTACTGTTCCGGATTCTCACCGGATTCCCTTTTGATGCTCCTTAACGCCTCCACTCTTGGGCGGCAGAGCAACCATTTCAGCCGCAAAATTACAAAAAATAATCTTCCCCACCAAATAATTCATTTTTTAACCGAACAGCAAAAACCGCAAATATCTAATTTATTCAAATTGAGGATGAAGACTTTGTACCTCAATAAGCTGTTAAACTATTCTTAATGGAGTGGTTAAAATCTTTGTCCATTATAAATTATTTATAAGTACATTAGATATACATAAAGGCTGGTTTCCCCGCCTTTATGTCCAACCGGGTCTGATTATGAAATTCGATATCCTAAATAGGAATAAAGTCTGAAAAATATACCGGGGAATAATGACAATGCACGCATAAGTATTGTCTGACGTGAGCGGAAGAAGCGTCCCGGAGAAATCTGTCCTATCAGAGAAAGATGCTGATTCCATGATTCGAGGTTTTTTCCGTCGTTGATGCCCCATTTGAAAGTTGCTTCCATATTTTTAATGGCATCGTGTCTGTTCTGATTTTTAACGCCAAGAGTTCCCATGGTGTCAAACCAGATTTCGGCATTGCTGAAACGATCGCATAAGTCGTTAAAGAATTGTCGGAGAGTCGCTTCATCAAAATACATAATGACGCCTTCGGCTATGAGCAGGATATCGCCGAAGGGATGTTCGCTCTTAATCTGATCCATCCAGACAGTATCAAACATCGACTTCGAGATATAGGATTCGTTGGAAGCCTCGGAAATGAATGAACGACGCATGTCTATGGTGTCCGGCAAGTCAAGACTGTAGAATGCCACATCCGATATCCCTTCCACGGTACGTTGGCAGCGGGCGTCAAGTCCACACCCGAGATTGACGATTACCGGATTCTTATGGTTTCGGACAAACTCCGTCACCATGTCATCGAAGAAACGGCATCTGATGGCACAGCCGATCTCGCTCATTTTGGCTGTGTTGAACTTTGAATAGTCATATTCAATAGATTCGACAATGCGCTGTGCTATAGGGTCGCGAATTATCGCGTCTGCCCGGCAACTCTCTTTGGCTCGCATATAGAGCGGAATCAGGAGAGTTTCTGATACTTTGTTTTTGAATTGATTCATATCTTATTATTTTATAATGAGTTCAATAATGAACAAAATTCAAAATCGTTCAAAAAAAGAGGAGAGAATCTCAATGTTGAAATTCTCTCCTGCACATTATTGTGTATTGGAAACTCTATCCTATGTTTAACAAATGCTTCCATCCGTTGATTTCAAATTTTATGTATTCCTCAATCACACGCACCATATCGTCGCCAGTGACACGGTGCATTATTATCTCCTCAAACAATGTGAACATCCACACGGTGTGAAGATGTATCATAAAGTCGCTGACCTCGATATTCATGTCGGGGTGACGCAGTTTGTTGTTTGCAAACCATGTCTTTACCTGCGCCGTAGCCCGGTCGGTAAACTCTATCTTGAAATTCTCCAGCGATGAACCCTGCGCCTTGAAAAGAAGGATTTTCAACAATGTCCTGTTCCCTTTCAATATGGTCATGTAGTCCGATACCGCCGAAAGCAGATAGTTTTCCCTCGTCATGGATATTGCATCCTGTCCGTACTCGCCGTGGTGTTTATCAAACATTGCATAGCAGGCTGAAACGACCGGGGCGAGTACGGCACAAAACAGTTCATCCTTGCTGGGATAGTAGTTATACAGATTCCCTACGCCGACACCGGCTTTGGCGGCGATGTCACGCATTGATGCCTTTGCAAATCCCCGCTGTGAAAACTCTTGCCTGGCCACATCGAGAATACGGCGGTTTATATCTTGTTTAAGAATCTGCATAAATGAACTAAGTTCTATAATTCGGTGCAAAATTACTCAATAGCAATAAAATACACAATACCTAATAGTAGTGAGTGACCGATTGTTGATTGCAAATCAATCAGATAAACTGCAAACAATGAACAAACAAAAATAGTGTTCATTATTGCGTGTCAAGGGCTACGG
>VSPM01000148.1 GCA_009775365.1 Muribaculaceae bacterium | reverse complement strand
TGATATACATTAGTGATTCTGTGTAATAGAACAATGTTGAAAAACATGGTAAAATTCAACTCAAAAATTAGCGATTTATTGAGGGTATTTTACTGATATATAGAATATTACAACTGTAAAAGAACATAAAAGTTGGAACATTCTACTGAACACCCTATTAAATTACTAAGTTAGGTTTAATATGATTATAAGGAATTCCTGCGAAGCTGTTAAGTATTGCAGTAATAACAACTTGACTTAACCGACATGGCACAGCCATTCCAATTTGCTTACGAACGCTTGAATAATTACCTGCAAATTTGTAATGATCCGGAAATGTTTGGATCCTGGCACGTTCACGATTAGTAAGTTCTCGGTTGTCCCAATGATATCCAAATGTTCCACCTCCTCCTGCTGCAGTTATTGTATAACTTGGTTTTGACGGGTCTAATTTGCGATATATTTGTGAAATTTTAGTTTTAGCCTTAATCTTAAGATCTTCAGGCATAACATCATCGGCTTGCCAAATATTTTGTCCCGGCTTAATATACGATAATCTTTTTATAATTTTAGCTGATATTGGACGCACTTCATTATTTGTCACATTTTCAGGAATATTTTGTAATGCAGAGCGTGCAGAGATATCAATGTGAGCATAGTCAGCAGGATTTGGAACCTTAAATTCTATATCAAGGTCATCTCTTATACCAACTATGATTACACGATGTCTTGTTTGTGGTACGCCATAATCTTCTGCATGATAATGATGGACTGTGAGCCTGTAGCCTGATTCTTTCATATCATTCAGAATGATATGAAAATCATTGTTGCCGGCAGATTTAATTCCACTTACATTCTCTGCGATAAACCATTTCGGTCTGAAATTACGTAGAACTTCTATACCATACCAATATAATTTTCCAAATTTTTCATTTGCCAGACCTTTATGTTCACCGGCATTTGAAAAACTATTGCAAGGAAAACCATACGCAAATGCGTCTATATTTGGAAGTTCTTTGATGTCAAGATTTCTCACATCCTTACATAGTACCGTTTCTGGAGCAGTGGGACATATGTTTTTTATGTAAGTAGCACAAGAATCTGGGTCATAGTCAGACGCCCAAGCATGTTCTACTGAGAAGCACCCATCACCACTAATAGATTGCATCGCACCATATGCAAGTCCGCCAGGACCAGAAAATAATTCTCCTAATCGGAATGTTGGCATTACGGAAAATATAAGAACTCCTTTGTAGAACTGACGGGCGACCAAACCCTTTTGCGGCCACAAGGAAGTTCCTTAATATGATGTATATAAGTTATTACTTACATGTATTGGTCTGTGTCAGCGCAAGCGCATTTTGATTACAAAGTTACGAAAAATTTTTGAGACTTTGGCTATTGTTGACAAAGTTAATAAATGTGTTAATAAACGGCATGGGCAGCAGGTTCAACACGAACGCAGGTATGTTCTCTACTTTGGCGGCGTTTCATCGTCATTGATGAAAACCTCCTCTTCCGGGGGCGTATGCAGGTCTGACTTGGCGCGCTTGTAGCTCGGAATGGAATCATTCGGAGCCTTGACCGCGCGGTTGAGAGTAGAAAGTGATTTCCCCTATAGGTTTGTCATTTTAACAGATACACACGGGATTCCTTGAAAAGGTTAGGAAAAATATTGTTTTTTGCCAGTCTGCGCACAAAATACAGCAAAAAAACACTATCTTTGTCTTAGAGATTGTCTAAAAATTAGTGCGAAATAATGTTATTAGGCATAACAAACCCTCAATCAGAGTGTTGAAAGAGAAAAGGCTAATATTATGCACGAAACCTGCCAAAGCCGCTCAGATGGGTGGTTGAGAGGACTTTCGCATGGCTTAACTCTTGCCGCAGACTCGCCCGGAACTATGAAATGATTGCAGAGCGCAAGAGAGCATAAGTTAAACCCGACCACCGCCAAATCCGACGGTGGTCACAATCCCGAAGACTATGACACGAATGACGAAAGCAGGTATATCTACTACCCAAGCCGGACAAGAACAGTACGAAACTTTCTACACCTCCCACCATGGGAAGAAGATAAGTAGGGTACAATATGACTACCGAACTCAAGAGGGCGAACTCCTTTCAATAGTCGCCCGGACACTCCAGGAGTGCCGTCAAAAACGTGACGAGTGGCTCGCCAAACGGAACAAGTAACCAATGCCATATCAGTGATGAAGGCGGTGAAGCGCAAATGCTCCATCGCCCTCATTTTGTCAAAAATTTCGGTCGCCACAGGCGGCGAAGGTGTGACATTAACTATTGCATCCGCAAGAGCAATTATTGTCACATTCACAGTTGCATATTACCATGCCTTCACGGAGTGCCTTCTCCATATCCGGACCCTTTGCCTTGCGAACAATGGCAAGTGCGAATTCGAGGGTTGTTCCGGGACCCTTTGAGGTTATAAGACGGTCTCCGATTACCACTGGCTCCTCAGAGTATATCCCGCCATTATTTTCAAAGTCTTCTTTGAGGAACGGATAACCGGTGGCTTTTACCCCGTTGATGATACCGAGCGGACCAAGCACCAGAGCCGGAGCGGCGCATATAGCGGCGATGTTGCCTCCTTTTTCCCAATGAGCTTTCACAAGCTCGCTCAGCATTTCGTCAAGGTTTACCGCATCCTCCGATTTGTCTGCACCGGGGAATATGAGCCAGTCTATCCGGTCGGGAGACAGATCGGAAACACACATGTCTGCAACGATGAGGTTGCCTGTGGCTCCTTTTACAAGACGGTTATCTGTCATGGAGACGGTGAATACCTCCATCCCGGCACGTCGCATGACATCGACGGGAGCCAGAGCCTCGATTTCATCGAAGCCTGTTCCAAGCATCAC
>VSPM01000147.1 GCA_009775365.1 Muribaculaceae bacterium | reverse complement strand
TGAATTTTACCATGTTTTTCAACATTGTTCTATTACACAGAATCACTAATGTATATCAGGAACTTATGGCTATTCACGTGACTTCTATAAACCTGCCCTCGTCCTTAAGAGCATGATAAAAATTATTGATGCGTTATAAAAATTATTCACAAATCTGCTAACAATTTCAATTTTTTATTAATTTTGCATTTGAGTGTCGGCAATTAAGCCGACGCCGCCTAAAGCTTAAATCTATGCCCTCAATTTCACGCAGAGGCCGAGTGATGCCGGCCTCACCTATCAGGAAACTCGCTCCTTATGCCGCAGCAGCGCAGGCTCGCGGCATCAAGATTCTCTCTCTAAATATCGGCCAGCCTGACCTCCCTACCCCTCAGGCAGCATTCGACACCCTCCATAGCATCAACAGAACTGTGCTCGAATATTCGCCCAGCGACGGCCTCCCTTCACTGCGACGCAAAATGGCGGAATATTATAAACGTTTCGACATTGACGTAACTCCCGAACAGATTATAATGACCTGCGGAGGCTCGGAATCCGTGCTGTTTGCCTTTCTTGCGGCTCTTGACCCGGGCGACGAAGTTATTTTGCCCGAGCCGGCCTACGCAAACTACGTTGCTTTCTCAAAAACTGCCGGCGCGAGAATCATCGGACTGCCATCGTCAATCGATTCCGGCTTCGCCCTTCCACCCATAGAGGAATTTGAAAAATGTATCACGCCGAGCACCAAGGCAATCCTTATATGCAACCCCAACAACCCCACCGGCTACGTCTATAGCAAAGAGGAGCTTGAACAGATACGCGACATCGTGAAACGTCACGACCTGTTCCTTTTCTCCGATGAAGTCTATAGAGAGTTCTGCTACACCGACAAGCCTATAATCTCAGCTCTCCAGCTTAAAGGAATCGAAGACCAGGTGGTTGTGGTAGATTCAGTTTCAAAGCGCTATAACGAATGCGGCATACGAATCGGCGCACTTGTGACTCGCAATAAGGAACTCCACGACACTGTGATGAAATTCTGCCAGGCTCGTCTTAGCCCGCCTCTTGTTGGCCAGCTTGTGGCTGAAGCGTCGGTCGACACCCCCAACGACTATCTTGAGCAAGCTTTCGGAGAATACCGCCGCCGCCGCGACTTCCTTCTTGAGGGCTTAAACTCCATACCCGGCGTGTTTGCACCCATGCCCATGGGCGCCTTCTATGCAGTGGCCAGGCTCCCGGTGAAAAATGCAGAAGACTTCTGCCGTTGGTGTCTTGAAGAATTCAGCTATAACGGCTCTACAGTGTTCATGGCCCCGGCAGCCGGATTCTATACAGTTCCCGGCATGGGCCACAATGAAGTTCGTGTGGCCTATGTGCTCAAGCAAGAAGACCTTGAAGAGGCAGTGGAAGTGCTTCGCGCCGCGCTCGACGCATATCCCGGCACAGTGCGCTGATTAATAACGCAAGCGCTTTCAACCAACGAAAAATGAAAAATGCAAAGGCCGTCCGAATCACGGGCGACCTTTACATTTAAGCGAACAATAACTGATTATTAGCGCATTAAAACAAAACGACAAAATCAACCTAAAAAAGCCGCAGAATAACATCTCACGATTTTTCTTTTCCACCAATGTTTTATCAAGCGCAAATATTTGTCAATTCGAAAAATGGAATTAATTTTGCAAAAAATTTGAAAGCAACCGGCTCTGCCAACACCTGTAATCCGGAGCCTGAACTTTCATTTTGAAACCTGAGAACGAATTTTAAAATCTAAAACCAATTAATAACAACGACATGACAAAGCAAAAATACGACAGTCTGATGTCGAATGCCAAAGACTACATCATGATTCTGATTGGTCTCATGATTTATGCCGTGGGATTCTCTGCATTCATCCTGCCTCACGGCATTGTGATCGGCGGCATGGCTGGTCTCGGCACTTTGGTCTATTTCGCCACCAACACATTTGTGCCGGTGGCAGTCACCATGTATGGAGTCAACCTTATGCTCGTCATCGGCGGCTACAAGCTTCTTGGCCGAACTTTCACAATCCGCACTGTATTCGGAGCCACCGGCGTTTCTCTGTTCGTCGGATTGATTGAGGGTTACTTCACATCGCATCCTCCGTTGATAGCCGACACAGCCATGAGTATTGTGCTCGGCGGAATCCTTTGCGGATTCGGCATAGGCACGATCTACATTCACAACGGCACATCAGGTGGCTCCGATATAATCGCGGCAATGATCACAAAAGTGTCGAACGTGAGTGTGGGACGAATCCTTATGGCGGTTGACATGACTATCGTGGCATTGACATTCTTTCTGCCTTTCGATGGCGACATGGAGGCGAGAATCCAGGAGAGCATCCCAAGAATCATCTACGGCTGGGTCACCATTTTCATTTATTCCCACATCACCGACATGATTATCAACACTAACCGTCAGGCCACACAGTTCATCATATTCTCGCAAAAGTGGGCTGAAATTGCAGACAGCATCAATAACGACGCCCACAGAGGCGTGACTGTCATCGACGGCATGGGATGGTATTCAAAACATGAGGTGAAAGTGCTCCTCGTATGGTGTAGAAAAATTGAGTCGGTCACTATTTTCCGAATCATAAAATCAATCGACAACAACGCGTTTATCACCCAGAGCAACGCCAACGGGGTCTACGGAAAAGGATTCGACACAATGCGAGTCAAAATGGACAAGCATAAAAAACAGAATTCAAACACAGAATCTCCAAAGACAACCGACTGATAATAACAAAAAGAAGCGCACATTCAAATGGCGCTTCTTTTTTTATATATTCTTCGCAAGGTCATTACATTCTTTTTGACTTTAATCCATTCTATTCTACACGGCTCTTTCATTTAAGCACAAAATAACGACAAAAGCCCCCTTACCCGATTCAGTACGAATCGGGTAAATTTGT
>VSPM01000146.1 GCA_009775365.1 Muribaculaceae bacterium | reverse complement strand
CGACCTTGAAAGGCCGCCCAATACTCTATGTCTTTTGCTTGGTTGAAAAACATAAAGTTCTTATCCCGAATTCGCGTAATATGGCTAATAACTGCCGTCTTAAAATATGCAACTACATATAAATCAATAACAATTAACATAAATAATACTCCAATCACTATTAAGCAAGGTGATTTGTTCTCATCTAATGATTGGAAAGTGATTCCATTCAATGAATATTTCGACACTCAGGTTGATGATATTGTAATAGCCCATAATTCACTTAATGGTATTTTAATTGACCATCATATTGATAATCTTCAAGATTTGCAATTCACATTAAATAATCCACCAAATGTCCAAAAGTTGCCTCATAAGATAAAAGGAGGACGAATTTGTCATCCCTTAGGGAGAATCATAAAGTATGGAGAATTTATGATTTTAGCTTTTACGCATTTCGATAATAATAATCAAGCCACACTAACTCATAATCAGTATGAATCCTGTCTAAGAACTATGTGGAATGAAATAAGTAGAACGTATGCAAATAAACCGGTATCTTTACCTCTACTCGGTGGTGGCATAACGAGATTTGAGAATCCGTCTATAAAAACTGAAACTCAATTGCTGAAATGTTTACTTTGTACATTTCGCACATCTAATGCGACAATCAATCAACCGATAACTATTTATCTTACTCAAGATGCAATAAGAAACATTGACTTATATTCTATAAAAAAACAATTTAAATAATGGCACGAACTAAAACGTATATTGCTGGAGATTGGGATCACGATCAAGATGCAGTTGAACAACTGTACAAGTGGAATGAAAGCAAAAAATGGAGCTTATCATTCTCAGATGCACACGAGCTAACACAAGCAAGAGATTCAAGTTTGAACTGCTCAATAAAACGATCGTTAGCTGTAAGAATGAATAGTTCTAAGACATTTGTCTTAATTGTGGGCGATGATACCAATAACGTGAGAGCAGGTGGATGTCAGTATTGTTCCAGCTATAATGGTTGGAATTATAGTTGCATGCGAGGTAATACCGTAGATTATAGAAGCTATATTGACTACGAGTGCGAAAAAGCTGTGAATGATGGGTTAAACATCATTGTTCTGTACAAGAACACTTATAAGAACAAATCAAAATGCCCAGAGGCTGTGAGGAATATAGGATATCATACAACAATGATTACAAAAATAGGGAATAACTACTATTGGGATTACCAGTCTGTAAAGGCAGCTTTTGATTATTATGGATAAAACGCCGCCTATTGGCGGCCGAAATTTTTAGCAAAATGAGCGGGTAACTCTATATCACATAGGGTTACTCGCTCTGTTGACGACTATGGCGTTGGTCGTTATTTCTTCTTGCTTAGCCATTCATCACGCTTGTGTCTGCACTCTGCAAGTGTTGGAGCGACACAAGAGAACAGCTCGTTGTCGGTATCTCGGTAGTCATACATCACACGGCTTATCCGCTTGCCACGATGGGCAGAGTAGAAAGTCTCGTATTGTTCAGTGCCGGGAGCGGTGGTTGTGCTCACTCCGTTGGCGGTCATTTTCGTTGCCATATTCATCAGTGTTTTAGAAATTCACAATCATCATCCGCTGGTCGAAGGTCTTGGCAGGGTCGCTGACAAGGCGTTGCTTTACCCAAAAGTGGTGTTTGCCGTAGCCATAGAGAAAATATTGGTTGAGGTCGGTGCGCTCGGCACAGACGGCTACGGTTTCCCTCAGTTCGGTTTCATTGCGTGTCAGCAATATGCGGTTTATGAGGTCTAACACAACCGCTCTTATCTTATCGTCAAAGTCAAATATCAGACTTTCAATTATCACGTTCATCTTGGTTGGGTATTGTGACCTGCGCCATTGCTGACGCAGATCTGATTAAACATTAGGCGGTCATTCTCTTGCGGATTAACTTGGCGTTACTGTTGACAAGGTTGATGATGCGGTCGTGGTATTCGGTGTCCTTGTTGTATTTGCCGTGGCACTGCACCACTTTGAGTGTATGCAAGTCAACCTCTACGGTTTCAACTATCTCTCCGCCAATCCTCGCTGAAAGAATGAGAGAGTTCTCCTTGCGGTAATATCCCGCTCCGAACACGCAGATGTCCTGCTTCCTGCCTTCCTCATAGTATTCATCTATGCTTTCAAGCACTTTGATTGTCAACTCGTTGTCAGTGATTACCAATCCGAAGAACTTGGATTTTAAGGCAATGAACTTATCTTCATTCTCCTTTTCTTTGAGTAACCTCTGTTGCTCACGCTCACGCCTTTCTATCTCATATTGCCGTTCACGCTCGGCTCTCGCTTTCTCCCTCTTGGCGTCAATAAGCCTATTGACTCGGTCGTGTGCCTCGATAAAATCTTGTGGGCAGATGTTCTTGGGATTGCGAATATCCTTATCCAAATTCTTCAGCATCATCAGATAGTCACACCACATTCCGATATTGTTGATTTGATAGTGGTGGCGTTTGGCTATCAGATACGATGCCCAAAGATTGTCGGCAGTTGTGCGATTGGATAGAAAGTATTTCATTTCCTCAATCTCTCCGGCTTTCATTAGCGTTTCAATCCGTGGGTCGGAAAGGAGAGCCTTGAAAAGACGCACGGGAGATACTCCGTAGAAATCGCCCTTGAAGCCATTTCGCTTGAGTTGCGGAAGAATAGACATTCTCGGATATACATCGCTCCACGCCACAACCTCGTCATAAAGGCTGTTGTGCGGTCTTACCTCCATATCGCTGTCCAATGCCCATACATCGCAGTAGTAGAACGGAAAGCCACGCAGTAGAGCCATATCGGTTACTTTGCCGTTGGAAGAAATCCATCTTTGGACTACCTCGTGGCAGTAGAAACTCATCGGCTCTCCCTTACGGCTGACATATTTCACTTGCGATACACGGATAACTTGAAAACCTTTGCATGTGGTTATCACGCTGAAATATCGTGTCTGGTTCAGAGTGCGCCTGCGTGTTTCCTGCACTTTGAGTTCAGCACCGCAGATTGGGCA
>VSPM01000145.1 GCA_009775365.1 Muribaculaceae bacterium | reverse complement strand
TTCCATGCTTGAATATCCTGAAATTTGAAGTTGAAATTATTCAAAAACATTTAACCGTACAAATGTACGACTTGATAATCGACTCACACGGAAGCGTGGTAGACACAATAAGGTCAGACAACTCATTTTGTATCATACGTGGGAACATAGTTTTTACAATCGAGAATGGTTACCTTATGCTAAATGAGATAGACTGATCATCAGCTCTCTCTGCAAAATGCAGACGCATTCGTATTAAAAAGAGAAATGAAGGGCTATCCGCACGCCGCTTTTGTCGCATCCCGGAGTGTCTTGATATGTAAGCCGCCACACGTAGTCCACTCTAAGAAATGTCAGGATATTGTCAAGCCCTACCCCTATTTCCATGTAAGGGGTGTTCGACATGACTCTTGAGTTGGCGTCTGCTGGGAATTTATAGATATTCCGGTTTTTATCAGGATTATTCTTGTCGCTCAATCCTCCCATTAGCCCTTTGAATGTGAATGCCTCCCTGATTTTAAGTTTTTTAAGCAATGGAATGTGGTTGAACAACACGCCGTTGCCAAAATATGTGAAATCGATAGAGGCATATTGGTCATTTGCGAACTCCATTGCGTTCATTAGCGAATAACTTTCCGGCTGGATTGTGTAAGAAAGATTGGCATTAGGCCAAAGCAATGTGGGATAATAAACGCTGCTCCACACTTTCCCTGCTTTCAATATGATGTCGGCATATCCGAAGGCTGAGAACCATAACCTTTTCATTACAGACAATTCCGTGCGATTGAGAGTGAACGACGAGTTCATAAATGATTTGGGCCCGAATTCGTGGCTTAATTGAAAAATCCATGCATCCATGTTCACCGGCATACGTTGTGTGCGACCCTGAATGAATCTCTCGCCCGGAGCCCATCTTAGGGAAAGGTTGAAAGAAGCCTGTGTATAGCGAGCCTCGCTTCTGCCGTCAGGAAAGACAAATGGCAGCCACCGGGTAGATTCCTGAATCTCGTGTTTCAATCCTGCTTCGACTGAAAAATTATTGGGTAATTCAAGGATGTATCCGAATTTAGCCATGCGTTGATATGTCACAAGGATGCTTTCTTTCCTTTTGAGCGACAGAAACATGTTGTCGGAATTTGTGAAAAGATAGTGTTGGCCAATCATGTCAAGGTCATAGGAGCAAGACCCGTAAAAGCCATGTTGTGGCCATTCGTATGAATGGTTTTTCTTAGCTGCAAATGAATATTCCACATCTGCTTTGTATTTCCATTTACGGTCTTTGGTGCCATAGGCCACATATCCGGATGCAAAAAGATGAGGATTAAGAGGCGACATGGTCATGCCTCCGGCTCTGAGCCTCACTCCTTCAACCGTGTTGAAACTTATAAGCGTATTGATCGGGCCAATATCGATTTTACTTGGCTTCCCTGTTCTTACATATCCGCTCTCCATCAGGCTAAGGAATTTTTCTGCCCAATAGAATAATGGCACTCCCCTCATCTCCCCCATCATTTTACCCATTCTCGACTCTGCCACCGTAAGCGGAACCATTCTTGCATCTTCCCAGAAACTATCCTCCCTTGCGGTGGACTCTTCAAGAGAGAAATATCTGCCCAGCTTATTATAATAATCCGATAAATCTTTGCGTGGCTTATAACTGAAATTATTGTAGGCAGTTGTTTTCCTTCCATAAAGGCTTGGCGAACCAGACACAATTTGCATTTCAATGCACACGTCGTCATATGTCTTATGCCTGTTTCCTATGCTGTCTTTTTCAAAAGTCTGATTTACGAATAAGTTCTGCACATAGTTAAGATTTACATCCTGAGGCACTCTCATGGTTACTTTCCTTACAAACATGGTGGAGTCGCCCACAGGCACGAATATCTTCCCGTTGAATCCCATGCTTTCCGGGTTGTGCGGCACAAAACTGAGTTCCACACATTTGTCATTGCCGATATACACAGTGTCTGTGATATAATACTTGTAGAAGTCCGGACCTATTGCCGACAGCGGGCTTACAAACCTGTTTTGGAGAATAACAATGTCATTGCCGAAAATATCTACTTCCCTTATTGCGTCTTCAAGTATGATTTTAATATTTTCTTGCGACAGAACTTCGTCGAGTCCGGCATTGCGATAACCTTTGGTCACTTCCTTGTCGGTGTGCGGACTCTTGCTTGTGAGCCTTGTCGAAGACTTCTCTTTAATAATCAAATTAAGAATCCTGCTTCCTGTCCATGATGAAGTGTCGACATAGTTTTCCAGAAACTTACCTTTTTTAGATAGAAAACCTTTTGAAAAATCATGGTTGAAGTCGTTGAGGGCCAACAGTGTTTTCTCATATTTGTCATAACTGTAGTAGGACTGTTTCTGAGGGTCGTGGAGTTTCCCTTTCTCTCTGATTCTTTTTACTAAATCAACTGCGGGGTTATTCTTCTTGGAATATTTTTCTTTTTTGGGCCTGACCACCACTTCTTCGAGGTTTTGGTGTATGGGAGTTAACTTTACATTCAGAACAGTGTCATTATGCCCGATGAGCAGTATGGCTTGATTGTAGCCTGTATAGTTCACTTTCCAAACATCATTTTGTGAGGAAGTATGATATGAGAAAGCCCCTTCATTATTTGCCACTCTGTTCTCCTTGTGGTTTGATTCGCAGATTAAACTGGCAAAAGGGAGTCTTTCTCCGGTGATGGAATCTGTCACAACCCCCGAAACACTTCTTGTTTTTGCAGACATTGAGTGAATGGAGCAAAGACATAGCGCCAGCATTACGGCAACAAACTGTAATGCCATGCAAATTCTTGAATAATAAACTGATTTGACTGAATAAATCAAAGCAAATGTCATTAAATGTGTGCAGGTTAAGCCACGTTTGGTATTCTTACATCACGTCTTTTTAGTCAACGCTTCCATTAATAGATAACGCACATTTTTCAATCTTTGTGTGATAAAACTAAACTTGTAGGTAATTTTAACACGGCTCTTTCATTTAAGATCGGCCGAAGTTTACAGAAATAGTGGTATTTTATAGCGAAAATGTCTACCTTTGCA